>NZ_ARQF01000016.1 GCF_000384815.1 Halodesulfovibrio aestuarii DSM 17919 = ATCC 29578 | reverse complement strand
TAAGGCAGAGATTTTTGGTTGTTTTGCACATCATTTTCTTTTTTTCTACCTCTAGCTTTCTGAAGAAAGGTCTACATCGTCTACTTTAAATAAAAGAAAGTTAAAAAACAGATAGTTGTATTGGGAGACCGTCCTTTTTTTGAGGTCTCCCAATGGGGGTAAAGAAGGTCTCCCTTACTTGGGTAAGCTAGGGCGTTCTTCAGCTTTGAAACCAGCTTTGATGCTTATGCCGAAGTAGTAGAAAATTTTTATTTTCTTTTTCTTAAAACGCTGTGTCAGTTGAGAGCCAAAGCCTTTATTATTCATGAGATACTTCTCGTTTATCTTGAGTTCTTCCATGCAGTAGCACTTGAATGATTCATAAAGATCATTGGCTTTTGTTCGTACATTTGAGTCATGCGGATGCACTTCGCACCAATCGTCAACCCATGCCCCAATGGGGTCGTTATCTTCGGTATAAGATTCGACTTCATGCCTCACTATTAGTGGTGGGGTAAGGTCAAGATCAGAGAGGAAAGTTCGAGCACAGCGGACAAGCCAAGACAATATGCCGGGGGCTTCTTCTTCTATCTTGTCGTTGACAGTATTGCTTGGTTTAGCGTGATAGATGTGCTTGGCTTCATCGACTTCTTTAAGGTTCTTTGTGAAGCGTGCATTGAATGGGATTAAGCGCATACGTTCGAATAATGCTCGGTCAGCATTTTTAATTCGGGGAACAGAGTTTGCGTGAACGAACAATTTGCAAAACAGTTGTAGAACTACCTGTGATTCATACAGGCCACGTGTACTAACTTCATCTGCACCGGTAATCTGCTTAATGATTTCTTTATCAAAGGTTTCGCTGCTGTCTGGCTCAGATGCTACAGCCATGCGCAACCCCTCAAGTGCCATTAAGGCAGGGTCTGCACCGTCGTTTTTTTTGTTGCCCTGAAGTAATACGCTCTTACTGATAGTGGAACTGTATCCACCTAGAACCTTCATGATTGTATTAAATAAACTCGATTTACCGTTGTTGGCTGTGGGGCCAATGGCGATGTAGATTTCTTTATGACTGGTAAGGCCGGTAACTGCATAGCCAATGACTCGTTCAAAATATTCAAGTAATTCCAAATTATTACAAAAAATTTTGTACAGAAAGTCAGTCCAGAATGGAGCCTCTTCATGCAAGCCACGGTATTCATATGGTGAAGCATGGCGCATTTTGTATTTTGGGTCTGGCGGTAAGAGGTGGCCTGTCTTCAAGTCGATGATGCCGTTAGCACAAGGCAGCAGAGTATGATCCTTGTCCCACTCAGTACCTTCAATACCAAGCGTGTCTTCGCCGCTTTTAGCCATATTGATTACGCCGGAAATACGACGATCATTGCGGAGTTTTGCGGCACGATCATCAAGCATTTTTCTATTGTACTTGTTTTGTTTGAGTTCTTTTCTCTTCTTTGCAATTGCTGCTAAGTCTGCCTGCTCTGGTTCGTCTCCAGCTTGGGAAATCTTGAGAGAAAGTTGTTCTATCTGAGATTCAAGTTCTTTATATTTTGAAAATAGATAGTTACTTCCCCGATCAAACTGCTCTGCCATAATAGTAACTTCTTTGCGGTGCTGTCTTTTTGCATCGTCTTTCCAATGAGAATTGACAAACTGCATAAATACTTCTCGCTTGTGATCAAAACAAAATCTGTCTCCGATCAAATCAACCAATAATTCTGCATCCCCCAATTGCTGACGGCGCACGGCATCCATTAGGCGGTCAATTCTTGGGCCGCGTTTTTCTGGAACATGCATAACTTTCCAAGCCATCACAGCCGGCGGTGGAGTCTTGAGCTCATCATTAAGGCGTTTGGGATGGTTCTCTTTGTTCGGGTAGTTTTTCTTTGTCTGTTCCCAAACTTGCTGGCGCTCTTCCTCCACTTGCTTCTGGATCAGCGCGCGCAGATCTGCGCAGCTGAGCTGTGCAATTTCAGCGACAGTAAGTTCTGGCGCAGCTGTTTGCGCGTTGTCTTCTGTTGGGCTTGGAGAAATATTGATAGAGGCAGAATTTTTGTGCGTAGATTTCTTTGAATGGCTCATGCAGCCACCTCCAATGTGTGATCAGAAGAAAGTGGAGCACATTGCCAGTTTAAAGAAACAGCGTAAGGTTCCGGTAAGTTTTTTTCCAAACAGGTTTTAGGAGTGGCAATAAAATTGCGTGAAACAATTTTTTGCACTGGGATGCAGACTGCCGAAGTTGAAAGGGCGGCAGTCTGCACTAAATGTAAAATGGTGGCAGGTAGCACTGAATTAAAAATAGCGGCAGGCAGTAAAGCGGGTGCGAATTGCACGATTTTCAGATTTTCAGTTTTTTTCCAACACCACGTCCGCACAAACTCTGCGCCTCTGTGTACCCGTATTGCTAAAATTGCTGGAAAGAACCTATGTGATTTGGAGCGATAAATTGGGTCTAAATACTGCCCTTTAGACCTTTCTGCGAGATCTTGGAAAGGGGAGAGGGGGGAAACGGGGGGAGTAGTGGAAGCAGCCCTCACCCCTCCCTTGCTACGCGCGTTCGCGGCGTGGGGTAAGGAAGCCGCTAGCGCGGCGTCTTTTGTTGATATACTTGATAAAAGGGAAAGGCTGGGCGTTGTGTGAAATGCACGTGGCGGAAATAAAACTTGTACCCATGTTGTACCCAACAGGGCATTGAACGCAAAAAAAGGGATTACGATCCGTCGTAAAGACAGTACGTAACCCCTTGAGAATGCACATGGTACCGAGAGGGAGACTTGAACTCCCACAGCTGTAAAGCCGGCGGATTTTGAATCCGCTGCGTCTACCAATTCCGCCATCCCGGCATGTGTGAAAAGGTGTTTATGGGAAGTAGCGTCTGCTGTCAACAGGTTTAAGACTACTTTTTCATTTTTCTAAAAAAATATAGCGAGCTGGGGAAAACTTGTGAAGAGACATGAGTGATTTTCTGCCAAACTTGCTTTTGTACAATTGAAGGGTTGCGTAAACTGGAGAACTGATTACATACTGCTAGTGTCTACTCTTAATGATAACTAGTTACTAATAGTGCAAAGCACGTATGAGATAGCATATGACCAAAGATAATGTAATTCATATTGAAGGTGCCCGTCAGCATAACTTGAAAGATATTAGTCTCGATATCCCGCGAGATGAGCTTGTTGTTGTGTGTGGCCCTTCAGGTTCCGGTAAATCCACTTTAGCTTTTGACCTTGTGTATGCAGAAGGTCAGCGGCGATACGTGGAGTCTCTTTCTGCGTATGCCCGCCAGTTTCTGCCGCAGATGGATAAGCCGGATGTTGATAAAATTGAGGGGCTTTCTCCTGCTATTTCTTTGGAGCAAACTGCTTCCACCCGTAACCCCCGTTCTACAGTGGGGACGGTGACAGAGATCTATGACTTTCTACGTGTCTTTTATGCCCGTCTGGGAATTATGTACTGTCCCAAGTGTAACAAGCCGATTGCTGCGCGTGCTGCTGATGAAATTATTAACGAAATTTTAGAGCTTGAGACCGGTACCAAATTTATTGTGCTGGCTCCGCTTGTTGAGCATCAAAAAGGTACTCATGCTGACAAACTTAAGAAGCTGAAAGCGCAGGGCTTTGTACGTGTTCGCATTAATGGTGAGATGCATACAATTGATGATGCTCCGGTACTTGAGAAAAATAAGAAGCACACAATTGATCTCGTTATCGACCGTCTTGTTATTAAAGAAGGTTTGCGCGGGCGCTTGGCAGATTCTGTTGAGCTTGCCCTGAAATATGGTGAAGGGCGGCTTATCATTTCTACTGTTGGTGGTGAAGATAGAGCTCTTTCTACAGAATCTGTTTGTCCTACCTGCAAGATTAGTCTGCCTCGCCTTTCTCCGCAGCTGTTCTCTTTTAACAGCCCGCAGGGTGCCTGTTCTCGATGCTCGGGGATCGGTTCAGTAGATTACTTTGAACCAAACCTGCTTGCGCCGAACAAAGGGCTGTCACTTAAAAGTGGCGGTCTTCTGCCTTGGAAGAATCCCAAAGTTATGGAGCGGTATGCTGGTGACCTGAGAGCGTTGGGTAAAAAGAACGGTTTTACGTTGGATACCCCATTTGCTGAATTTTCTGAAAAGGCATGGAAAGCTCTTTTTCAAGGTCAGGGAGATTGGCCGGGGGTTGTCTCTCTGCTTGAACGCGGCATGCAGTTTGGTCATGCATGGCGCGATGAACTGTCTCGTTACAGACAGAGCCGCCCGTGTCCGGTTTGTGGCGGTGCTCGTTTGAAGAAAGAGTCTCTTTCTGTTCGCGTTGGTGAACATTCAATTTCTGATTTTTGTTCTCTTTCTATCTGGAGGGCTCTTGAATGGCTGCAACAACAGGAGTTCTCTGAATCTCAGATGGTCGTGGCGGAACCTTTACTGAAAGAGCTAACCCATCGCCTTGGTTTTATGGTGAACGTAGGGTTGGACTACATTTCTCTCAGTCGTAATATGTCCACGTTATCTGGTGGTGAAGCACAGCGTATTCGCCTTGCTTCACAGCTTGGTTCCGGTCTCGTGGGTGTGACATATGTATTGGACGAACCTTCCATTGGCTTGCATCCGAAAGACAATGTCCGTCTTATCAATACGCTTCGTAGCTTGCAGAAGCGCGGCAATACCGTGCTTGTTGTTGAACATGATGAAGCAACCATGCGTGAAGCAGATACGCTGATTGAACTTGGACCTGGTTCCGGTATGCTGGGCGGCGAAATAATGTTCAACGGCTCTGTGGAAAAAATGCTCGGCGAGGCGGATACCCTTACCGCAAAATACCTGCGTGGTGAGATGGTTATTGATGTTCCGGAGCAACGCAGAACTGCCGAACGTGATCTTGTGCTTGAAGGCGTTACGACAAACAACTTGCAGAATCTGAATGTAAAGTTCCCACTCGGAACGCTTACCTGCGTAACAGGGCCTTCCGGCTCCGGTAAAAGTTCTCTAGTTGTGGATTCATTGTACAAGCATATTTCGCTGGCAAAATCTATTAAGGTAGATAACCCGGGGCAGATCAAAGGGATCAAGGGGTTGGAAGATATTGAACGAATCGTTGCAATTGACCAGACACCTATCGGGCGTACTCCGCGTTCCAACCCAGCTACTTATACGAAAATTTTTGATGAAATCCGTAATATTTTTGCCATGACACCGGATGCAAAAAAACGAGGCTACAAACCGGGACGTTTCAGCTTTAACGTCCGTGGTGGGCGCTGTGAAGCATGCAGCGGTGATGGGCAGATTCGTGTCGAAATGCATTTTCTTCCGGATGTGTACGTAACATGTGATGTGTGTGGCGGTAAGCGTTACAGCCATGAGACCCTTGAGGTTCGGTATAAAGATAAAAATATTGCTGACGTATTAAGCATGACAGTGCGTCAGGCAAAAGCCTTTTTTGAAAATCACCCAACGCTGAAGCGCCGTTTGTCTGTTTTGGAAGATGTAGGGCTTGAATATATTCGTCTTGGACAGCCTGCGACGACCCTTTCCGGTGGCGAAGCGCAGCGTATCAAGATTTCCAGAGAGCTTGGCAAACGTAACCTTCCTGGAACATTGTATATTCTTGATGAGCCGACAACAGGGCTTCATATGCATGAAGTCGGTAAGTTGATACGAGTGCTGCAAAAATTGGTAGATAAGGGCGCAACTGTTATTGTTATTGAACATAATACTGACGTCATTATGGCTGCTGACTATGTTATCGACCTTGGACCCGGTGGCGGGGAGAACGGCGGACGCATCGTCTCAGCGGGCACTCCTGAGGAAATTATCAACGACAGCAACTCTGTCACAGGTGCATATTTAGTTGCAGAGCAAGCAGTTAGGAAGAGTTCATAGTTGCTATTTTTATGCTGGGCAGGTATCACTATACGTACTAGAGTTATGCTTTTATAATCTGATTTGTTATTTCTATCCGTAATGAGGAAAATATGGATCGAAGAGGTTTTCGAAATCAGTATGGATTTGAGGAGGTGTATAGCGCTTTATTCGTCGATTTCGACAATATATACACGCGCTTGGAAGAGATAGAGCCTTCAGCGGCTCATGTGTTTGCAACTAACCCCCAGCGTTGGCTTAAGTGGTTGGAAACGCATGCTGTGCGTATGCTGTACGGTGAAGGTGTTCGCCGTCGTATTTTAATGCGTTGCTGTTATCTCAATCCGCACTGTTACCATCAATACAGGCCCTTTTTTATCCGCGCAGCATTTAACGTGATTGATTGTCCGCCTCTTACTAATCAGGGTAAGACTAGTGCAGACATTCATCTTGTGATGGATGCAATGGATACCTTGAGCCATAAAACACATTTTGATGAATTTATTGTACTTTCCGGTGATGCGGACTTTACGCCGCTTCTGATAAGATTGCAGGAGCATGCGCGCCGCACATTAGTGCTTTCCGTGGGGTATGCATCCCCAGCGTATACAGCCGCAAGTTCCTGGCGTATTCGTGAAGACTGGTTTGTGCAGCAGGCCCTTGAAGACAAAGCAGTTGATGACTATCCGGTACCGCCTCATGTAGTAGATGAAGAGGAAGAACCAGACGCTAATACTGACATCATTCTTCGTGGATCTGATGTTGTGAAAAGTATGGTACAGGAATCTTCTTCTCCGGTACCTTTGGCGCAACTGTCGCATCATCTCCAAAAAGAACTCGACGCAGGGCATGACTGGTTCGGGTTTGGTAGATTTCGCGAATTCTTAGAAGCGCTCGATCTTGGCGAACTGGAAATTTCAAATGTCGTACCGGGATATGTATATGATCCGGGTAGGCATGATGAGCCGGAAGAAACGAGTGTTCGGGCAGAATTTAAAACAGAGTATCCGGAATTGTTTGACTTTGCACTCAGAGTTCATCGTCTTACTGATGTTCCATTGTTGATGCCTGTTCATTACAATCAGCTTCTAGAGTTTATTGTAGATGAAGTGAATGAGAACGGCTTCTTCCTTACTAATACATCGCGCAATGTTCGCGATAAGTGTGTTGAAGCAGGCGTGCCGGTAGGCAGAGCGCACGTTAACTTTGTTCTTGTTGGCATTTCGCGCGGCGGGTATCCACTTTCTGAACAGGATGTGGTGGTGCTCGACGAAGTGAAAAAAGCATTTATGCGTAATGTTAAGGATTTATGCAGTCGAACACAGTTCGATCTGCGTGATGAAGAAATCAGGCTTCTGTTTGAATGGATGTCATTTAAGCAGGAAAAAGAATAGCTCTAAAAGAAAGCTGGAAGCATCTGCTCCCAGCTTTTTTCTTGTTCAGGTTACCATCTTGCCGAGTAGGTTAAAAAAAAACGAGCCTTTCATGAAGTGAACGGCTCGTTTTTTATGGTTTACTTAATGTTTGCTGTCGGGGCCCCAGATATCTAGAAGGCGGGCATCTCTTCTACAATTGTAACGGTAGAATTTATAGCGGATTGGATTTTTTGTGTAGTAGTTCTGGTGGTATGTTTCAGCAGGCCAGAATTGATTGGCTTTAATGATGAGAGTGGCTACAGGGCGTTTAAAGCTTTCTTCCACCTTCTTTTTGCTGGCTTCAGCCAGTTTTTCTTCAGTCAGATTGGTGTAGAAAATAGCGCTGAGATATGTAGGCCCTTTGTCACAGAACTGCCCTTTGTCATCAAACGGATCAATGTTGTGCCAGAAAATTTTAAGCAGTCCTTCGTAGGTTACTTTTTCTGGGTCATAGACAACTTTGATCGCTTCAAAGTGCCCTGTGGTTCCGGTACCTACTTGTTCGTACGTCGGAGCTATCGTTTTACCGCCTGTGTAACCCACGACGGTCTCCAGTACACCGTGAACCTTGTCGAAAGCAGGCTGCATACACCAGAAACAACCGCCGGCAAAAAAAGCAGAAGCTTTAGGGGCAGCACTCGCCTGTGTGGTAAAACTTGTCATAACACCCACCAAGAGTAATGCTAAAAGATTTGTTTTGTATCTAGCCATTGATGCTCTCCTTTGGAGTCTCCCCGTAAGTTTAGCATAGTCAAAACTGTACGGGGATATGAGCCGCAGGATAAAGAACTACTGCATGGAGTACCGTTGTTTCCAGAAAGATTCTATTTCTTGGCGGCTTGTAGCCAGTAATCGCATGTAATCCAACTCCATGTTCTGCATTTCTGTGTCCTGCTTGCGCAGCCATTCAGAGAGCCATGCAAATCGTAACGCAATAACTGTTGGAATGAGATGATGAATATTGGCAGCAAACAGCTTGTTCTGCGTATAAAGTGTGGCAATAAGTTCAGGTACAAGCCCATTAATCAGCCAGTTAGGGTGCTCTATCCCGACGCAACCTATGCAGTTTGCTGCATCGTAGAGGACAATTTTTTCTCCGGTAAATTCCCAATCAATGACCCCCGCTACCTCATTGTTGTGCCAAATAATATTCAACGGATGGCAATCTCCATGCGCCAACGCAAGAGGGATGGAGTCGTGTTCGGAAAAAAAAGAGTCTAATAATGGCAGAATGGGACTAAGCTTTTTGGTAATATCCGGCCTATGTGATTTTATAGTTTTTACTGTTTCTGCCACGTATTCAGGAAGTGGTGGCGTTGAGCGTTCCGGTGTCGAAATTTGTTTTCCTGCGGACTGTAGCGCGTTGATGAAGTCGCCGATCCTTTGACCTCGCTCCTTGTCTGCACAATATTCCGGCCGTGGCAGATCTGTACCTATAATAAAGGGTGTTATCTGGTACGGATTGTTTTCATGAATGACAATTGTATTGCCGTCTGCTGATTGTGCTGGAGTATGAATATATGGCACGTTCTTCTCATGTAACTGCGAAAGAAGTGTACCCACTGTGTTCCGCCAGTCAGCCTGAGCTTCCTTAAGTTTTTCCACTAGCCATAGAGTTCCGTCAGCGTCTTCAACAACAAGACGGTCAATGCAGCGTTCCGGACTGCCGGAGATTTCAAGGTCTGATCGCTGACGCTCAAATGTGAGAGAAAATTTTTCAAAAAGTGTGTTCATAGTAGTATTTTTTGTTAATGGTAACTAATATCGATTTTAATAAATAACTTTTGAGTGCAAGGGTGTCCAGATAAAATCACAAAAATGAAAGCGTTTTCGTAGGTAAATTGGCATGATGTATGCGGAAAACATTGCGCTAAGCGGGTCTCATGGGTATTGTTAAGAAGCAGTGCAAGTTTTTTGCAATTACGTTTTTCAAGGATTGTACCGTGAGTTTCGCTCATTTTTCTATGCATCCAATGTTACTGGATGCTATTTCTGATCAAGGCTTTACAGTGCCTACTCCAATTCAGGAAAAAGCAGTGCCCCCTGCCTTAGCGGGGCATGATTTGCTTGGATTGGCTCGAACCGGAACCGGTAAGACTTTGGCGTATGTATTGCCTATGCTGCATAAGTTGCTTACCAGTCCTGGCGGTGGTGTCCGTGCACTTGTGGTAGCCCCTACACGTGAACTTGCGGTGCAGATTTCATCCGACATTTATCAGATGATTCGCAAGACAGACCTGAGCTGTGTTACCATATTTGGTGGTGTCGGGTTGCATTCCCAGCGGCAGCAGCTAAAAGGGGATGTTGATATCGTAGTGGCATGTCCGGGAAGGTTGCTTGATCACGTGCGCCGTAAATCTATAGACCTTTCCAATGTAAAAATGCTGGTGCTGGATGAGGCAGATATGATGCTCGATATGGGGTTCATCAAAGATATTCAGCAGATTTTACAGCTTACTGGCGGTCGGGAACAGACGCTTCTTTTTTCTGCAACTATGCCGGATGATCTTGAGCGTATGGCAAATTACGCTATGAATAATCCCTTGCATATTCAGGTAGATTCAATAGCGCCTGTTGAAACTGTCTCCCACGCAATTTATCCGGTTGAACAGCATTTGAAGACCCCATTGTTAAAGACTATATTGCGATCATTGGATTTTCAGTCTCTCATTGTCTTTGTCCGTACCCGGTATGGTGCCAAACGGTTGTGGAGACAGCTGGGGAAGGCGGGATTTGATGTAACGTGTCTTCAGGGTAAGTTAACTCAGCGCAGACGGCAGGAAGCCATGTGCGGGTTCCGGCGTGGTAAGTATGCAATTTTGGTCGCGACAGACATTGCTGCCCGCGGGTTGGATATTTCTTGCGTTTCTCATGTTATTAATTACGATTTCCCGCCGACGGTGGATACCTATATTCATCGTATCGGTAGAACGGGTAGGGCAAGCGCCACAGGTAGTGCCTTTACCTTTGTATCGCCTGAAGATGCGCCGATGATGAAAACGTTGGAGCGCGCCTTTGATGATGAGATTATCTGTTGCTACTTGGACAATTTTGACTACAGTGCGCAGCAACGAAGCACGGCCGCAAAACCTGCCAAGCTGAAAAAGCAGCCGCGTCCTGCACGTATTCGTAAGAAAGGGTCTATGCTTGGTGCAGAACAAGCAACTCCCCGCAATCGTCCTGCGCGTCAGACGATGCCGGGCAGCCCGCAGGCAAAAGCCCGGGTTATCTCAAAACCGGCAGAGAAAAAGACCAAGCTGGAAGTGCTCGAGTTGCGTCCGGCATCACGTACAGCGCTCAAGCAACCGCATGCGCCGCGTAAGCTTCAGAAGCTGAGAATCGAAGAGAAAAAAATTCAAGAAACAGACGAAAGTCAGTCATAGTAGGAGACTATACAATGCCATCCTTTGACGTAGTGAATAAAGTTGATTTGCAGGAACTTGATAACGCTGTGAATAACGTGAAAAAAGAAGTTGAAACGCGTTATGATTTCCGTGGCACAACAACAGAAATCAATCTTGATAAAGGCAATAAACGCCTCAGCATCCTCGCAGGGGATGAACTCAAGATGAAAGCAGTGGCAGAAATGCTCAAAACTCATTGCCTGCGCCGAAAAGTAGACCCGCAGATTCTTGAATTCAAGGATCCGGAGCCAACCTCTAAAGGTGCGCTCAAGCGTGAAGTTGTTTTCAAAGAAGGTATTGAAAAAGATCTTGCTAAAAAAATGGTCAAAGAAATCAAAGCGTCCAAGCTTAAAGTACAAGCTCAGATTCAGGACGATCAACTGCGCGTGACCGGCAAGAAGATAGACGATCTTCAGGCCGTAATGGCAATGCTGCGTGAAGCAGATTACGGCATTCCGCTTCAGTTTGTGAACATGAAAAGTTAGGTCTTTAGGACTCTCCAGAAAATTTTGCCTGCGGGTTGAGTCCGTTTTTGTAAAACTTGCGGCTTACGCTTTACTATCTTGTGTGAAATGAAAGGATTATTCTAGCTGACTAGGATAATCCTTTTTTATTATTGCAGGTCCTTGAGTTGTTCAATGAACAGCTCAAGATCGTTCGGTTGCCCCTGTTGGTAATCTTGAGGATAAAGAAGGGCGGACATATAGAATGGAGACCCGATGCGCAGCGAGGTAGTTGCGCTTTGGGCAAATTTGCTAAGCTGAAGCTTAACAGGTGACGCTTTTTCGGTAGGCATTTTTTTAGTTATGGGGTGTGTGAGTTGCGCCAGTCCGGAGAGCAGGCGTGCCTTTTCTTCTAATACGGAACGGTAACGTTGACCCTGTTGTGGATCCTGTATCAGAGTTTCTGCCAGATTTTCTAATTGTTCAACTTGCTTGGCTTGCTCTGAAAGTACGGAGATGAGTTCTTCAATTGGTTTCACTCGCATGTCGTTTTATTCCTCCATTTGTAGAGAATGGTACCACCGAAAGATGGTTATTCCAAGAGGCATGAATCAGGTAGAGCAAAGAATCAACAGTTGATTGCTTCCTTGCGAATTATCGTTCCCCCATATACAACACAGACCTGAATTTTATGTATGTTCGGTTTGGAGATAATATATGGCACTTTTAAGTATACAGAATGTTTCACTTACTCTGAGCGGGCCGGAACTGTTGTCCGGTGTGAGTTTGCAGATTGAAGAAGGACAGCGGGTTTGCCTGCTTGGTCGTAACGGCGCGGGTAAATCTACCTTTATGAAGCTTATGTTCGGCGACATTAAACCTGATGGTGGCGTGGTTGCACGTCAGCAGGGTTTGAAAGTTGCAATGCTTTCTCAGGAAGTGCCTGAAGATATTACAGGTAACGTGTACAGCGTAGTGGCTTCCGGCCTCGGCGAACTGGGTGAGGCGCTTGCTGCGTACCATGACGCTTCTGTTTTGCTGGATTCCGGTGATGATGCGGATGCGGCGTTGGCAGCTATGTCCAAGGCACAGCACGTGCTGGATGAAAAGGGTGGCTGGGAGCTGCATCAAAAAATCCAGACTGTGATAAACCACCTGAAGCTTGATGCAGATGCAGAGTTCTCATCATTATCAGGCGGGGTAAAACGTCGCACAATGCTTGCGCGCGCGCTTGCTTCAGAGCCTGATTTGTTGTTGCTTGACGAGCCTACTAACCATCTTGATGTGGAATCTATCACATGGCTTGAAGAATTTTTATTGCGCTATGTAAAGTCTCTCGTGCTTATTACTCACGATAGAATGTTTTTACGCAAAGTAGCCAACCGAATTGTAGAACTGGACCGCGGGCACCTTGCCGACTGGTCTTGTGATTACGATACGTTTCTGGTTCGTAAAGAAGAAGTTCTGCATGCGGAAGATGAAGAATGGCGCCGTATGGACCAGAAGCTTAAAGAAGAGGAAGTTTGGATCCGCAAAGGCATCAAAGCTCGTCGTACCCGTAATATGGGGCGCGTGCGGGCATTGCAGGACTTGCGCAAGGAACGTGCGAAGCGCAGGGATCGTTCCGGTAACGTGGGGCTGGCTGTGCAGGTGGCTGACCGTTCCGGTAAGGTTGTAGTAAAGGCAGAGCATGTGACCTACGCATATCCGGATGCGACCAAACCGGTAATCAACAATTTTTCTACGATTATTTCCCGCGGTGATAAGGTTGCCCTTATTGGGCCGAACGGCATCGGTAAAACAACACTGCTGCGCTTATTGCTTGGTGAGCTTACTCCACAGGCAGGGACAATTCAGGACGGAACCAAGCTTGAAGTCGCATACTTCGATCAGTTGCGTAATATTCTGGATGAAAACAAGTCCGTACGTGATAACGTAGCAAACGGGAACGATACTGTTGAGATCGGCGGAGTCCGTAAACATGTAGTCGGATACCTGAAAGATTTTCTGTTCGATCCTGAGCGGATGAATATGACGGTAAATACGCTGTCCGGTGGAGAGCGTAACCGTTTGTTATTGGCAAAGCTGTTTACCCAGCCGTGTAACGTTCTGGTACTTGACGAACCGACAAACGACCTTGATGTGGAAACATTGGAGTTGCTGGAAGCGCAGCTTGTAGAATTTGCAGGAACAGTCTTGATTGTTAGCCATGACCGAGCTTTTGTGAACAACGTGGTGACCTCCACTTTGGCGTTCGAAGGCGACGGCGTTATCAATGAGTACGTTGGTGGATATGATGACTGGCAGCGCCAGCGTCAGGATCGTGAAGTGGAAAAAGCAGCCAGCAGGAAAGCTGTTCAGGAAAAATCTGAATCGAAAAAAGAATCTGATAAGCCGAAAAAACTGTCGTATAATGAACAGCGCGAGTTGGATATGCTGCGCAAGGAGTTGGAAGAAATTCCGGCTAAACTTGAAAGCATGGAAGAAGAGCAGGGGGCATTGGAAACCAAGCTTGCCGACCCGCAGCTGTATGCTGACAGTCCTGAAGAGTTTGAAAAGACCACGGCGCGACTGGAGGCTCTTGCAGAAGAGCAGGAAGCTGTAATGATGCGCTGGGAAGAAGTTGAAGCACGTGCTGCTGAGCTTTCACCGCTTGAAAAATAGTTTTTTCATTGTGCCAGTAGCGGCAGGTACAAATCAACGTTGCCTGATTAGTGCTTGTGAGTTTGTTGTGCTTGGGCTATAGCCGTGCACCTGTTTGCGGGATTTATTGTTTCGTATTGCTAACCATTCACAACAACATAGCATTGCTTAGTAGTCAAACAGCGTGGTGCAGGTGAAGACAAGGCAATATGGTAGAAAAAATAAAATTGCTAACTGTTTGTTTTTTATGGAAAAGATTAAAAAAGGTGAAAAAAAATTACTTCACCCCCTTTTCAATCATAAAAACCGATTTATACTCCCTGACAGCTTTGAATAAGTATGCAACCCGATGGAACAATCTTCCTCGGGTCTGATTTAAATAGTAATTGGTTGCTTTGCCTTTTTTTGTGTAATGCATTTGTTTTTAAGCAAATTACAGGCAGGGTACAAGGCTGGCTCATATTAATGTGGCAGTCGAGAATTTAGATAGTAACATTATGTTGGAGGTTTATACTTATGAATCTGAAGCCACTGAGCGATCGAGTTCTGGTAAAACGCCTTGAAGCTGAAGAGAAGACTGCTGGCGGTCTCTACATCCCTGACACTGCCAAAGAAAAACCTTCTCGCGGTGAGATCGTTGCTGCAGGCCCTGGTCGTGTTGAAAATGGTAACACCATCGCTATGACTGTTAACGTTGGCGACGTTGTTCTTTTTAACAAATATGCAGGTAACGAAATCAATATCGACGGCGAAGAATACCTCGTAATGCGCGAAGAAGACGTTCTCGCAATTATCGCTTAATATTTTTTTCCTCTCTTTAGATTCTTAGGAGATATACCAAAATGGCTAAAGAAATTCTTTTTGACGTTAAAGCTCGCGAAAGCCTTTCTCGTGGCGTAGATAAACTTGCTAACGCTGTTAAAGTGACCCTCGGCCCTAAAGGCCGTAACGTTGTTATCGAAAAATCTTTCGGTGCTCCTGTTATCACAAAAGACGGTGTTTCTGTTGCTAAAGAAATCGAACTCGAAGACAAGTTCGAAAACATGGGCGCACAGATGGTTAAAGAAGTTGCTTCTAAAACTTCTGACATCGCTGGTGACGGTACTACTACTGCTACCATCCTCGCTCAGGCAATCTACCGCGAAGGCGTAAAACTCGTTGCTGCCGGCCGTAACCCAATGGCTATTAAACGCGGTGTAGACAAAGCTGTTGAAGCTCTTGTCGGCGAACTTAACGCTCTTGCTAAACCAACCCGCGACCAGAAAGAAATCGCACAGGTTGGTACCATCTCTGCTAACTCCGATGCTACCATCGGTAACATCATTGCAGAAGCAATGAGCAAAGTTGGTAAAGAAGGCGTTATCACTGTTGAAGAAGCAAAAGGCCTCGAAACTACTCTCGACGTAGTTGAAGGTATGCAGTTCGATCGTGGTTACCTTTCTCCTTACTTTGTAACCAATGCAGACAAAATGGTTGCAGAAATGGACGAGCCTCTCATCCTTATCTGCGAAAAGAAAATTTCTAATATGAAAGACATGCTCCCTGTTCTCGAACAGGTTGCTAAAATGTCCAAGCCACTCGTTATCATCGCTGAAGATGTAGACGGCGAAGCTCTTGCAGCTCTCGTTGTTAACAAACTCCGCGGTACCCTTAACGTTGCTGCTGTTAAAGCTCCTGGCTTTGGCGAACGTCGTAAAGCAATGCTTGAAGACATCGCTGTCCTCACCGGTGGTCAGGTTGTTTCTGAAGAAATGGGTGTTAAACTCGAAGCTATCACCGTTGCAGAACTCGGTTCCGCTAAACGCGTAGTAGTTGACAAAGAAAACACCACTATCGTTCACGGTGCTGGTAAAGCTGAAGACATCAAAGCACGCGGTAAAATGATCCGTGCTCAGATTGAAGAGTCTTCTTCTGACTACGATCGTGAAAAACTTCAGGAACGTCTTGCTAAAATCGTTGGTGGCGTAGCAGTTATCAACGTTGGCGCAGCAACTGAAACCGAAATGAAAGAGAAAAAAGACCGTGTAGAAGATGCTCTCAACGCAACTCGTGCTGCTGTTGAAGAAGGCATTGTTCCTGGCGGTGGTACTGCTCTCGTTCGTGTTTCCGTTGTTCTCGATGACGTAAAACCTGCTGACGACGATGAAGCTGCTGGCGTACGCATCATCCGTCGCGCTATCGAAGAGCCTCTTCGTCAGATCGCAGCTAACGCTGGTTTTGAAGGTTCCGTAATCGTTGAGAAAGTAAAAGACGGTAAAGACGGCATGGGCTTCAACGCTGCAATCGGCGAATATGAAGACCTTATCAAGTCCGGCGTTATCGATCCTAAAAAAGTAACCCGTATCGCTCTGCAGAACGCAGCTTCTGTTGCTTCTCTCCTGCTCACCACTGAGTGCGCAATTGCAGATAAGCCTGAACCTGCTGGTGCTGCAGCTCCTGCAATGCCAGGCGGCATGGGCGGCATGGGCGGCATGGGTGGCATGTACTAGTCAGTACAGTCTATCTAGCTATATTGCTATTAAAGGCCGGAGCTTTTGCTCCGGCCTTTTTTGTGTATTAGCAGATTATTAAAGATACTGCGCTGTCTTCCGAAAAGTAGGTAGAAAACGTCTTCGTGGACGATTTGTACAATTAACGTGAAGAGGCGCACATGCACAATTTTAGAAGAATATGGACAATTACACTTGTGGTTGTTCTGGTATTAGCAACAGCTGGTTGTTTAAAAGTAAGGCGGAAGGCTACATTTGCGCGTACAACGTCGCCCGTAGTATACGAAGATTTTATCGCTGTGGATGATTGGAGCGACTGGGCGGCAGAGGTTGCCAAGCACGTGGCCAAATCTATTAAGGATAGACCGGATCTTGAAGGGAAGCCAATTTATATGCGTCCGTTGAGTGACCGCGCCTTTGATACAGGATTTTACAGTTTGCTGCATACAGAGCTTATCAGCCGCGGATTACAGGTGGCGGTTGAGCGTGAAGAGGAAATGATCATATTGAGTTATGCTACTCTTCC
Source organism: Halodesulfovibrio aestuarii DSM 17919 = ATCC 29578 (assembly GCF_000384815.1). NCBI lineage: Bacteria > Pseudomonadati > Thermodesulfobacteriota > Desulfovibrionia > Desulfovibrionales > Desulfovibrionaceae > Halodesulfovibrio > Halodesulfovibrio aestuarii. The sequence goes on along the minus strand of NZ_ARQF01000016.1, from coordinate 126,835 downwards.
TGTTTCGTCAGATAACCGTGCTCTTATGCCGGTGAACAGTGCTTCCAGTGAGAACGATACTCTTGAAGGATACGGCGGGGGCAAAAACATGGCCTCCCTGCGGTATGAACCCTCTGGAAGTGATGAAGACAGGCCTATCATCTTGTCTGTAGGCATGAGTTACAATAACCGTTATGTGATGCATGCCTCTTCAATTTTGCGCGTAGCAGGTGATCAGCAGGCTAACTTCGTTTCTCCATATGAGCGTGGATATCAGGTGGAAGAATTTCCTACTCGAACAATTAAGGTTACAGGAGAGTAGTAATGCGAAACGTTCTGATTCTTTTAGCAGCGGTTGCATGTTTGTTACCAGCGGCAGCATTTGCGGAGCGCGGCAGCGTGTTACCTCCCGCGCCTGAACAGATTATAACCTTGCCCGATCTGCGTTTTGAGCCTTCATCACTTTCTGCTGAGAACTTTATGGCAGCAGACGTGATCGCAGAGCAAATGAGCGGCAAAGTGAGCCGCAACAGCCCTGTGCTTATTGCAAGCATGGTTCAGCTGGACGATCTTCGCCATTCTTCCATGCTTGGAAGACTTGTTATGCAGCAGATTGCATCCCGCATCAGCCAGTTCGGATATAAGGTTTTAGAGTCTCGTCTTAAAAAAGAATATTCCATTATCCCGAGAGAGGGTGAATTTATTTTAAGCCGTGATGTATCCGAATTGATGAAAAAGGAGTACAATGCGCAGGTAGTACTCGTAGGCAGCTACGTGCCGACGCCATATAGAGTCTATGTTTCTATCAGATTGCTGCGTGTTGCGGACGGTGTGGTCATGGCTGCACATGAATATACGCTGAAAAACAGACGCGAGTTTGCTGTATTGCTTCGGGAAGACAAAGGTGAGCAGCGTGACTTGTGGGCAATGTATAATAAGCGGCCTAATGCATATTCTTCATCTGAAAAAAGGACAAAAGTCAAAAAAGGCGCTATGTTGTCTGCACCAGATATGATTATGCCCGAGGTAGATGGACAGGTTGATCTGACAAACTTTCCAGAACTGAGTTCGCCTGCGAATGCAGCTGATTTAAAAAGGTAGTGAAAAATAGCTATAAGTGAGGGTTTATGCTTGATGGTACAAGCAAAACCCTCTATGTATACACAGCTGTTCGGTACTATATTTTGTTATTTATAGTCAGCTGCCGGTAAAACGGGGGCTGACGTTTTGTATGTTTATGATAAACTTGACGTGAACGTATTAACTCTGTAGAAGAGGCCGTTCATTTTTTTAAAGGAGTCATCTCATGAAGAGAACTTACCAGCCTAGCAAAATTAAGCGCAAAAGAACCCACGGTTTTCGTGCTCGTCTCAAAACCGTTGGTGGTCGTGCGATTCTTCGTCGCAGACGCGCTAAAGGTCGTGCGAAATTATCTGCCTAACGTTCCCAAGAACACATCGGCTGACCCGGCGGCCTGAATTCGTAAAATGTTACGATGAAGGCCGCCGATACTTTTCTAAAAATTTCGTTCTGTTTGTTTTAGAAAAGGAAGAACCCCTCGCCTTATGGCGAGTGGGGTTGGCTGTAACGAAGAAAACAGGATCGGCAGTACAACGTAACCGCGTGAAACGTGTGTTGCGTGAGTTTTTTCGACTGAATCAGCGGGAAATACCGAACGGCATTGATTTAGTTGTTGTGCCAAAACGCCGATTGAATCCTGAGTGTGTTGACCTGCATTTTGTCACACAGGAACTTTTGCCTATCATTCACAAGCTACGTGAAAGGTCAGCTCGGGATGGGGAAGACGAAGCGTAATGAAGAAACTCTTCCGCACGCTGCTGGTAGCGCCTATACGATTTTACCAGCTCTGTATTTCGCCTCTTTTTCCGCCTGCTTGCCGCTTTGTCCCTACGTGTTCAGAGTATGCGGCGCAGGCCGTGATGCGCCACGGCTTCTTGAAGGGATCCGCTCTTGCCGTATGGCGCATTTTGCGTTGTAACCCCTGGTCTGCAGGGGGGCACGATCCCGTCCCGCCTTCCAAAGATAAAAATCCCTATGCATAGGAGCTATTGAGGGCCCATGGATAAAAACCGAGTCATAATTACCGTTGTGCTCTGCCTGGTTATCACCGTTGGGTGGAATTACCTTGCCGAGTACATGGGGTGGTTACCGCAGCCTGTTGAACAGACTGCAGTACAAGAAACTGCAAAGGCAGATTCCAAAGCCCCTGCGAAGGTTCAGCCAGCACAAAACACACCAGCACCAGAACTGCCAGTTTTCAAAGCTGAAAATGGACGCACTGTTACTGTTGATACTCCCCTTTACACTGCGATATTCCATTCTAATGGCGGTGTGTTGCAGAGCTTTGTTCTTAAAAATTACAAAGCTGAAAATACCCCTGATTCTCCAAAAGTTGATCTCATCGGCAAACCAGCTTCTGCATTTGCTCCTCTTGGCCTCCTTATTGATGGCGACCGTACCTGGGAAAATGCAGCATGGAGCTTGAAAGGCTCTGATCTTACCCTCGAAAATGGTAAGAACGGTATGCTCGTGTTTGTTGGTGAAGTTAATGGGTTGCGTATTGAGCGTGAATTCTCATTTACAGCAGATACCTACACCATTACTGAAAAGACTAATATCATTAACGCAGGTACCAGCCCGCGTAATGTTCGATTGGACTACACTCTTGATGCCGACAGTATGGCCGACGCTGGCAACCCGTACAATAAAACACGTGTTGCATGGTTTACTGACGCCGAAGGTCTTGATACTGAAGATGATGTTGAAGATCTCGGAAACGGCATCAGCAGCACTCTGCCTATGATGTGGGCAGGTGTGGAAAGCAACTACTTTATTGCAGCCATAGCACCTAAAGGTGCTGATCTTGCTCTGAAAGCTAAGTTCCAGAGCGGCGTGTATAGAATTGCTCTTGAAAAAGATAATATCGGAATTGCTCCCGGTAACCTGTCAACTTCGACTGCCACCTACTACTTTGGCCCTAAGATCACCAAGTATCTTGCCGCCGCTCCTAATACTTTGAGCGCAGCTGAAAACTACGGATTCTTTACTGTTCTCGCAGTGCCAATGCTCAAAATGATTAACTTCTTTGAGCAATATGTAGGTAACTACGGTGTAGCAATTATCTTGCTTACCATTCTTATCAAGATAGCATTCTGGCCATTGTCTCGTAAGAGCTATAAATCAATGGAGTCTATGAAAAAGCTCCAGCCTATGATGCAGAAGATTCGCGAAAAGTATGCAGATGATCGCGAAAAACAGAATGCGGAAGTCATGGCATTGTACAAAACTTACAAGGTAAACCCTGTAGGTGGTTGTCTGCCGATGGTTATCCAGATTCCAGTGTTCTTCGGCTTATATCAGGCGTTGCTTAACGCAATTCAGTTGCGTCATGCTTCTTTCATTGATTTCTTGCCGTTTACAAACATGCCTTGGCTTTCTGACTTATCTGCACCAGACCCATACTACATCACTCCTATTGTGATGGGTGCAACCATGCTGCTCCAGCAGCTGCTCAGCCCGAGCACCGGCGACCCGACTCAGCGTAAGATGATGCTCATCATGCCAGTAGTCTTTACGTTTATGTTCTTGAACTTCCCTGCCGGTCTTGTGGTGTATTGGCTTGTAAACAACGTGCTCTCCATCTTCCAGCAGTGGCTCATGCTACGTAAGGCGTAACGCCTCTGTTTTTGAAACGCGATTACCTTCTGAGGTGTATGCATGGATGGATACAAAGAGTTCAAGGGTAAAACCCTTGACAGCGCTATTGAGGAAGCGTGCAGCTACTTCAATAGTCCTCGGGAAAAACTGGAAATTGACCTCATTAATGACGCGAAGACCGGTATTTTTGGTTTAGTTGGGGCAAAGAAAGCTAGAATTAGAGCCCGCAGAATGCAGGTTCAGTTTGATTCGCAGGCATTGTCTGCCCCTTCAGAGACTTCCCGACGATCTAAGAAAAATGCCGCATCGGTTACGGCGGAACCAACAACCGAGCGCAAGACTGAGAAGCCGAAACAACGGCAGGAACGTCCAAATAAACGTTCTGAAAAGCCTCAGCCTGTTAATCAACAAAAAGCAAAAGAAAAGCCTGAAGCCTCTTCCGAAGAAGCTCAGACTGCAAAACCAAAACAGGAACGTGGTCGTTCCCAGCGCTCTAAGCCGGAAGGCAGCCGTGGTCAGAAAAAACTGACTCAGAGGCCTTCTGAAAAGCCTCAAGGTGCAAAACCTGCTCGTAAAAAACAAGAGACAGGCGAAGAGACGCAGGAAGGACAAGCGCGTGGTCGTAATAACCAGCGCCGTCGTCCGCAGAAACAGCATTCTCCGAAACAGGATAATGCTCCGGCTCCAAGAAGACAGCGTCCGGCTTCAAAACCGGAAACTGCATTTGAACCGGTAAAAGCGGATCCGATCCCTGAAGCAAACCTTGATGAGCTCGATCAGACTGAGCTTTTGAAGGTGGTAACAGAAGTAGTAAACCGCCTTATTACTCCTGTAATCGGTGAGACTCCGGTTGAAGCCCGTATTGAAGACGGACGCGTTAAAGCTTCCATTTCAAGCGGTGAGAATTCTGGACTCCTGATTGGTCGTGAAGGCCAGACTCTTGCTTCATTCCAGTATCTTGCAAACCGTATTATCGCTAAGATGTTCGGTGTTGCAGTGCGAGTTCAACTGGATACTGGCGACTACCGTGAGCGTCAGGATGATAAATTGCGCGACATAGCTCTGCATTTGGCTGAAAAAGCTAAAAGCATGGGAAAACCGCAGTCAACTCGTCCGCTCAGCTCCTACCATCGCCGCGTGGTTCATCTTGCTTTGCAAGAGGATGACGAAATCCAGACCCGCAGTAAAGGTGATGGCCCGCTCAAGCGTGTTATCATCGGTCGTAAGCGCAAATAGCGTTTTGACGATACAGTCATTAAAAAAGAGGAGCCCTCGGCTCCTCTTTTTTGTGTTACTCTTATGAAAATATTTTAGGACACAGTCACATGACCCAGAACGATACAATTGCAGCAATCGCCACAGCAATGGGGCAGGGCGGTATCGGTATTATCCGCATCAGCGGTGATGATTCCGGTGCTATCCTTCGCAAGCTGTTCCGCTCTTCCAGCAAAAGTTTTACAGATTTTCGCCCTTGGGTGCTTCATCATGGACACATTTTGGATGCAAAAGGTGAAGATCTGGACGATGTGCTGGTTGTGCATATGCCGGGTACGAATACGTTCACCGGTGAAGAAAGTGCCGAAATCCACTGTCATGGTGGGCCGGCAATTTTAAGCAGTGTGCTTGAGGCGATTTTTTCCCTTGGCGCACGTCCCGCAGACTGTGGTGAATTTTCCAAGCGCGCTTTCCTGAACGGGCGTATGGACTTAACACAGGTTGAAGCTATTGCAGAAATGATTGCAGCTCCGGCTCGTGAAGGTGTCCGCCTTGCTCAGGCAAAACTGGATGGCTTGCTTGGGCAGCGTATTGGTGAACTGCGTACCCGCCTCGAAATCGTTCGTATGAAACTGTGTGTTGCTGTGGATTTTCCGGAAGAAGATTTGGAATGTCTCGATCCGCAGGAATTTACTGACGACATTACGTCCGTAATGGACGCACTTCGTACATTGCTTGGAAACTTCGACCGTGCTCGCTGTTGGCGCGATGGCGCGCTTGTTGTCCTCGCAGGGCAGGTAAACGCAGGAAAATCAAGCTTGATGAACGGTCTGCTTGGTCGTAAGCGTGCTATTGTCACCGATATTCCGGGTACAACCCGTGATTTTTTGGAAGAACATCTAACTTTTGATGGTTTGCCAATTCGACTTGTTGATACAGCAGGGCTTCGTGAGACTGGTGACATCGTAGAACAGGAAGGCGTCCGGCTCAGCCGTGATCTTGCGTCACAGGCCGATCTGGTACTGCTTGTTGTTGATGCAACCCACGGACTTGGTCAGCATGAAAAAGAGTTGATTGCGTCTGTAGGTGCAGAAAAAGTTCTTCTTGTGTGGAACAAAGTGGATTTGGTTGATGAAGCACAGGAAATTGATACAGCCGACTGCGCAGTAGTACAGATTTCTGCAAAATTGGGTGATGGATTGGATATGCTTGCAGAAGCAATCCGAACTAATATTCTTACCCGCAATGGTGATGCAAAAGAACCTGAGGCTGGCGATCTGGTTCCTAACTTGCGACAGAGCCTTGCTCTTGAACAATCTGCTACAGAACTCGAAGGGCTGCTTGAAGACCTTGCGATGCAAGTTCCATATGATCTGCTCGGCGTTCGACTGGAAACAGCATGCTCGATTTTGTCTGAAATTACAGGCGAAACAACGCCGAATGAAATTTTGAATAAAATATTTGAGAGCTTCTGTATCGGTAAATAAAAGTAAGTACTTGAGCGTTGTCCTTTATCAGGATAATTTCTCGATAGCACTTAATTCTACCAGAATGACGGCACAAGAGTGTGATGTATGTCACAGCTATTTTGTGCCGTTTTTTTATTGTCATGTAACTGGTTCAACCTGATACCTGAATTTTATATACATGCTGTTTTCTACGGGTGCCGTGAACAGTGCATCCGCTTTTCCAAGCGTTGCTGTGCCGGTTGTTGGTATCAAGTTGTCCTATTATCCATGGAGTTTTTATGTCTAAACCAGCTGTCGAATCTATAGAAATTACTGCCTGTCGCGGTATCTCCGGTGGTAACTGTCGTTTTGCAATACAATCTGACAACGCCTTTCCTGCCGCGATACGTAACGTTGTGGAGCAGACAGGGTGGGATGCTTTTTTACGATCACAAATTAATGGGCCGTTACTGCATCATCATACGCTTAAAATTTCTGTGGCTGCATGTCCTAACGGGTGTTCGCGGCCTCATGTTGCGGATATCGGCATTATTCGCGCAAAGCAGCCGGAGCTTGTTCCTGATATGTGTTCGCATTGCGGACTATGTGGACGAATTTGTCCGGACAAGGCGATTTCCTATGACAAGGGTGAGCCTGTTTTTGATCTGGCGCAGTGCATGAAATGTGGTATGTGCATGGAAAAATGTCCGGAACGAGCTATTCGCGCTGTGGAAGATGGATACAGGGTAGTGCTCGGTGGTAAACTGGGCAGGCATCCGCGTCTTGCATCCGAGCTTGGCGGAATTTTCTGTGAAAAGCAGGTTCTTGCAATTGTCGCTGAATGTGTCTTCTACTACATGGAACAGTACCGTCCTAAGCTTCGTTTCGGCACTCTTGTAGAGGAAAATTACGAATCATTAATGCAGCGGCTGGATCCGGCAAAAAAACTTAGTTGCAAAGGATAATATATGACTACACCGCAAAAAAAGTGTGATCCGGCAGTGATTACTGCCTACGAGGAACCATCAGTTCCTCCGCTTCATGCAGGGTGGCTTGTTGTCCCTGTGTTGGGCTTGCTGCTTTTGGCTGCACATTTTTTTCGGTTCGGTGATATGGGGCTGGCCGTTGCTATTGTTGCCATGTCCGGTCTGGTTTTTACCCGACTCGGCTGGGCGCGCTTTGTTTGTTCAGCAACTCTTTTTATCAGTTCATTCCTTTGGGTTCAGACAGGGATAGATTTTGTTCAAATCCGTATGGCGGAAGGGCAGCCTTGGATGCGGCTTGTGGTGATCATGGTCGGTGTATGTGCCTTTAGCCTGTTAGGGGCATGGATTCTGACCACAGAGAAAGCAGATGCCCGTTTTTTTAAAGGGAGATCAACGGCGCTCAGTCAGACCGCAGTGTTTGCTTTGGCAAGTGGTGGTTTGTGGCTTTGCCGTGTCATGCCGAAAAATATGACGCTGCTTCTTGCTGACCGTTTTGTTCCGGGAAGCGGGTCTGTGGAGATCTTTATTATAGCTGTCTATGCTGCATGGCTATGCGGGGTGTTGCTGGACAGGCGTACGCAGCGCAAGGTGCGTTCCTATGCATGGGCGTTCTTTTCCTTTGTCTTTTTTAGCCAGCTTGCGCTGGGATTGCTTGGGTTTAAAACCTTTCTCATGACCGGCGAACTGCATCTTCCTGTTCCTGCTCTCATTGTGGCAGGGCCGTTGTTTAGAGGCAGCGGCTTTTTTATGCTCATTCTTTTTTCAGTGTCTGTTCTTCTTGTGGGTTCTGCATGGTGTAGTCACTTATGCTACATTGGCGCATGGGATGATAGAATGAGCCGTGTCCACAGAGGTAGAACAGGCCGTCTGCCTGCATGGGCTCCTAAGGTTCGCATTGTTCTTGCTGTAGTTGTTTTTGCAATCGCGCTCGGGATGGGGTTGTCAGGCGTCCCGGTAGTTGTTGCGGTCTGGCTTGCTGCACTCTTTGGAATGACTGGTGTTGCGGTCATGCTTTTTATGAGCCGTCGAATGAAGCTGATGGTGCATTGCAGTTCGTTTTGCCCTTTAGGTGTAATGTCGAATCTTTTGGGAAAAATAAGCCCTTGGCGGTTACGTTTTTCTAAAGACTGTACAAAGTGTAATGCCTGCATTGCGGTCTGTCGGTACAATGCGATAACGCCGGAGCGATTGGAGGCAGGGGTGCCGGCCTTCTCCTGCTCATTATGTCGGGATTGCACCGCAGTCTGTAAGCATGGAGCGGCTGAAGTTCGGTTTTTCGGAATTGCTTCTCCCAGAGTCACTCATATATTTGTAGTGCTCGTTACATCTTTGTATGCGATATTCTTAGGTGTTGCGAGGATGTAGTTCATGAACCGTAGTTAGCCAAAGTGCTTTACGTGAGCATCGCGGTCATGTATCTTACAGTCCACGAAATATGACTATGATGTATGATCCAGAACAATATAAGCGCAAAATTACCAAAGAAGAGATAAATGCGTTACCGCTACGGCGATATGATGGCGACATTTGTCTCATTCGCACAGAAGGTGAACTGCAGTATGCAGTAAACCGCATGAAGGAGGAGGACTTGCTCGGTTTTGATACCGAAACAAGGCCGACTTTCAGAAAAGGTAAAATTAATCTTCCTTCTTTGGTTCAATTAGCGTGCTCGGATGTTGTCTTCCTCATCCAGCTGAACTGGGTATCTTTTAGTGAACCTCTTATTTCGTTGCTTGCCGACGACTCTATTCTAAAAACCGGAGTAGCCGTCAGAGACGACATTAAAGATTTACAGAAGCTGTCCCCGTTCAGAGACAGAGGTGTGGTTGACTTGGGAGAGGTCGCCCGTCATATTGGTCTTGAGACTCACGGATTGCGCAACCTTGCTGCAAACCTGCTGGATTTCAGGATTTCAAAAGGAGCTCAATGCTCCAACTGGGCGAACAAGGAGCTGACACATCAACAGATAGTATATGCTGCTACTGATGCTTGGGTTAGCCGTCTTATTCACATTAGAATGGAAGAAACCGGTCTTATGGCTGGTGTTTCCCTTGATTGATGCACTGCGTTTCAGCAATGCAAAAAAGGTCGAAATCGTTTGATTTCGGCCTTTTTTGTTTTTTTGAAACAAAAAAGCTATGATTGCACACCATTGTTCATAAATAATACATTTTGTCATATTGATGTAACCATGTCTCCATTAGGTTGTAATGAATTACTGATGTAACCGTCATGCGAGTTGGAGGAAACTGATGGCCAATACTATATTGCTTGTTGAAGATGATGAAGACATTAGGCAGCTGCTTACATTTACATTTGAGGCGGCAGGGTTTGATGTAATTACCCGCGCAGATGGTCAGGAAGGGCTGGATGCTGCCATTGCAGAAATTCCGGACGTCGTAATTCTGGATATTATGCTGCCTTCCATAAGTGGACTGGATATCTGCAAGATGCTTAAACGCAAGGCCGAAACAGAGTCTATTCCGGTAATAATGCTCACTGCCCGTGGTGAAGAAGTAGACCGTGTTGTCGGGTTGGAACTCGGTGCAGATGACTATGTGGTTAAGCCGTTCAGCCCGCGTGAACTGGTTTTGCGCGTGCGTGCCGTACTCAAACGTAATGCTCCGGTTGAACCGGCAGCTAAAGCAACAAGTCTTAAAATGGACGGTCTTGTTGTGGATATGGATGCGTATAAGGTTCTTATAGACGGTGAAGAAGTGCTGCTGACAGCAACTGAATTTAAGCTACTCGCAGAACTGCTTAAGAATAAAGGTCGTGTCCGTACACGTGATCAATTGTTAAATACTGTCTGGGGATACGAATTTGAAGGATATGCTCGAACAGTAGATACACATGTACGTAGGTTACGCCAAAAAATTGGAGACTACGCAAAGTATATCGAAACAATGCGTGGTGTCGGATATAGATTTAAAGAATAGCATCCACTGGTGCATACTGCATTGGGGGATGATTGTAGCAATGGTGGAGTAAATCAATATGAAAATGTATGCCAAGGGGCTGAATTTCTACTACGGTGATTTTCAGGCATTGGAAAATATTAACCTTGAGTTTGAACAGAATCAGGTAACGGCACTTATCGGTCCATCCGGCTGTGGCAAATCTACCTTTTTACGCTGTCTGAACCGTATGAACGACCTTATTCCTGTGGCGCGTGTGGAAGGGGAAATCGTTCTTGAAGGGACAGATATTTATAATCCCAAACTTGATGTGGTAGAACTGCGCCGCCGTGTTGGAATGGTTTTTCAAAAACCGAATCCGTTTCCTAAGACAATTTTTGAAAATGTTGCTTACGGATTGCGGGTTAACGGCATTAAGGACGCTTCATTTATTGCTGCAAAGGTAGAGGAAAGTCTTAGAAACGCGGCTTTGTGGGATGAGGTAAAAGATCGTCTGGATACTTCAGCATTAGGACTTTCCGGAGGTCAGCAGCAGCGTCTTTGTATAGCCCGTGCGTTGGCAGTTGAGCCTGAGGTGCTTCTTATGGATGAGCCGGCGTCAGCACTCGATCCTATTGCCACACAGAAAATTGAAGAGCTTATTTTTGAGCTTAAAAAACAGTATACTATCATTATTGTTACACACAGCATGCAACAGGCTGCGCGTGTTTCTGATAATACCGCTTTCTTCTACATGGGGAAACTCATTGAGCATGGTGAAACGGAAGTACTGTTTACGAGACCTTCGCAAAAGCAGACAGAAGATTACATTACCGGCAGGTTCGGTTAACAAGTTCTGTAGTCATAATACCCGCCGAATTATATACGACAACGTTTTTGGAGAGAATACATGGAGACTAAATTTCATGTGAAGCTGGATGCTTTACGGGCTAAATTACTTGAGATGGCAGCACGGGCGCAGCATGCTGTTGAATTTGCCACTGTGGCACTTTTACAGAGAGATGTTGAGCTGGCAGAACGTGTCATCAAAGATGATAGACTCATTGATGAGATCGAATGTGAAGTTGATGAGATGTCTTTGCGTCTTCTGGCTCTTGATACACCAGTCGCTGTTGATCTTCGTTCCATTGTGGGAATGATGCGTGTGGCCGTGAATCTGGAGCGGATCGGCGATCAGGCAGTAAATATCGCAAGACAGGCTAAATATCTGTCGTCCAGGCCTGCATTGCCTTTTGAACAAAATTTGGAAGAGCTTTGCAATGTTGCACTGGATATGTTGAAAACATCTATTGTGGCTCTGCGTGAAGGAGATTCTCTGCTTGCCCGCGAAGTGTGCCGCATGGATGAAGAGTGTGACGAGCTTGATGTAGAAGTGATTAAAGAGTTGGTTAACTATATGGGGTATGAATCCCCCGCTGTTAAGCGTGCTGTGGCTGCAATTCTGTCTTCCCGGAGCCTCGAGCGGGTAGGCGATCTTGCCACTAATATTGGTGAAGCCGTCGTCTTTATTGTCGAAGGCGAAAGCATCAAACACAAGGTTTGTAGTCAGCACGACAGGTTGTAGAACATGGTAAAGAATCTCTGTCTGGTGTGTCGATTTTAGGCAGTCGGATATTTCCCAAAAAAGGTAAAATTTCTTCCATGTTTTTTTCCTAGATGTGAGCTTCCGCTTCTTTTGTTTTTTTTACATAAATAGCAAAAAAACGTTATTGTCGAATGAAGCCTCTGTACAAAAAATTTGTACAGAGGTTTTTTATGTACTATGCTGAAAATAAAGAAAGTTTTTATGTAGAATAATGTGTTATTGCATGACGAAAATGTTAAAAAATAAATTTTACTATGAAAGTCAAACTAAAATAGGAGAAAAAGGGTACAGTGTGTTTATTTGTAATAATAGATAGTTAGCGTTGTTTGACGAAAAAGCAAAGGTGCGATATTCACGCTAAGCTTTCAGCGTTAGGACTATAAAATTTTGTCTACTTCAAGTTACGCATGGCAGTCTTAAATCTGCCTTTTTTGTTGCTTGGATAGCAGTGTGAAAGACTCATTTTGAATGAATATGATCGTGGAATTTATTCAAAAATGTACCTTCTTAGTAAGTGCCTAACTTACCTATCGGGGGGGCATAAAGACGGTTGCGACGTGCAGACTGTATTACCAGAGAGGAGGGTGAAGTCTGCGTGCCAGATGTCGTTGTAAAACCGTAATCTGCTGTTTTGTATGAATTTTGTCTGATGCTGCTGCATCGGCAAGTAAAGGAGATCTCTTAATGAAGTTGTGGACTCAAATCCTCATCGGTATGGTTGTGGGTGTGGTTATCGGTGCGCTTGTACCGGCATTTGTACCATACATTGCCCCTGTAGGGACTTTGTTTATTAATGCTATCAAAATGCTCATCGTTCCATTGGTATTTGCATCTCTTGTTACTGGTATGACCAGCATGGACGATGTGAAAAAGCTTGGCCGTATCAGCTTTAAAACTATAGGCATTTACCTCACCACCACTCTGGTCGCTATTTCTATCGGTCTCATTATTGGTGAACTGCTCCAGCCGGGCGCAGGTATGAACCTTGCTGCGGCAGGGGAACAGGTTGCTAAAGAAGCTCCTTCCCTTTCCAGCACGTTAACAGGCCTTATTCCTAAAAATCCGATTGATGCAATGGTAAAAGGGAACATCCTGCAGATCATTGTCTTTGCAATCTTTATTGGCCTTTCTATTAACTTTGCCGGCGAAAAAGGTGCTCCTGTTAAGACCTTCTTCGAATCTCTTGCAGAAGTAATGTATACCATGACTTCCATTGTCATGGCATGTGCTCCATACGGTGTTGCTGCTCTTATCGCAAAAGTTGTTGCTCAGTACGGACTGGATGCTCTTCTGCCTCTCGCAAAAATTATCTGTGCAGTCTATGTCGGTGCAATTCTACATATCCTTCTGACTTACGGCGGCTACATCACAATGTTTGGCCGGTTGAACCCAATAAAGTTCTTCCGCGGTATCCTTGATGCGCAGATGGTGGCATTCTCTACAACATCCAGTGCCGGTACTCTTCCTGCTACTATTCGTTGTACGGAGAAAAACCTCGGCGTTTCTTCTTCCATTTCCAGCTTTGTGCTTCCGCTTGGTGCCACCATTAATATGGATGGAACTGCAATTTATCAGGGCGTATGTGCTCTCTTTATTGCACAGGCATACAATGTCGACCTTACCATGGGCAACATTGCGACCATTATGTTGACGGGTACTCTCGCTTCTATCGGTACCGCCGGTGTTCCGGGGGCAGGTCTTATTATGCTTTCCCTTATTCTTTCTTCTGTAGGTCTGCCTATGGAAGGAATCGCGCTCATTGCCGGTATCGACCGTATCCTTGATATGGCTCGTACTACTGTTAACATTTCCGGTGACGCAATGACTGCTGTTCTCGTTTCCCGCACTGAGAAAGAACTCGACGAAGAAGTTTATAACGCTTCGTAGTTTTTTTTATACCGTACGTAAAAAGGCTCGCAACATCCGTTGCGAGCCTTTTTTTATTGAGAAGTATGATAAGCCATATGAAATAATTGCGTGCTTACATGTATAGGAGGAGGCTGTATCATAGAATTAAAAAATCATGATAGCTTCCCGTAATAATTGAGTATGGAGATAGTATGAAAAAACTAATCAGCTTCCTCATCATGTGTATGTTTTTACCTGTGGGTGCTTTTGCAGAACATGCTGAGATTCCGTTGGAGAAAATTACTGATCCGGATATGGCACATGCGCTATTTGTTAAGGCGATGAATGAGAAAAATATTGATCAATTATGCTCGATGTATACAGATGATGCGGTAATGGTGTTGAGGGATGGAAAGCTGGAAGTAAGCGGTCAGAGCAGTCTTCGCAGAGTATTTTCCATAATGGTGGATATGGTGGAAACGCTTAATATTGAAACCGTATATCAGGTTGAAGCTGAGAACACCGTTTTGTTTAGATCAAAATACCGTTCTGTGTATAAAACGCCTGACGGTAAGATAGAAGAAGTCGTCAGTAGCGGTATAGAAGTCTTGGAGAAACAGGCAGACGGGACGTGGTTGTTTTCTATAGATCACCAAAATGGCGGATCTAATGTCTTGTAATTTAGCCGACTGGCACAGCGTATATGGAAAAACGGGCTTGAGATATTCTTAAGCCCGTTTTGTATGTTGCATAACAAAAAAGCCCATGCACGGTAGTGCATGGGCTTTGTATTAAGGAATAGAGCAGATTAGCCTTTAATGAGATCTTTGAGCTTGTCAAAGGCAGCGCTGATACCGTCAGCATTGTTACCGCCAGCCTGAGCCATGTCAGGGCGGCCGCCGCCTTTACCGCCAACTTCACCGGCAATTTGACCGATGAGCTGACCTGCTTTGAATTTTTCGTTGAGATCCTTTGTCACAGCTACAAGCAGGGTTACCTTGCCTTCACTGTCAGCACTGGCAAGGCAAGCGATGCCGGAACCGAGTTTGGAACGGATGTCGTCCATAATATCACGCAGTGCTTTTACGTTAGGAACGTCCACACGGGCTGCGAGAACTTTTACACCGTCAACGTCGGTAACGTTGGACATGAGGTCGCCACCCTGGCTGGACGCTGCTTTTGCTGCAAGCTTTTCCATGTCCTTGCGCAATGAGCGATTTTCTTGCTGCAAGCCTTTAACGCGGTTGACAACGTCTCCCGCTTTACCTTTAACAAGACCTGCAATTTCCTGCAGTTCTTCACGGTTGGCAAGGGAGAGGTTGAGTGCGTTAAAGCCGGTTGCTGCTTCAATACGACGGATACCGGCTGCAACGCCGCTATCGGAAAGAATGAAGAAGGAGCCGGCCTGACCTGTTGCAGAAAGGTGAGTACCGCCACAAAGTTCAACAGAGTTGTCACCGATAGCAACAACGCGGACCTGATTGGCATATTTCTCACCGAAGAGAGCCATTGCGCCTTTTTCAACAGCCTTATCGTATTCCATTTCAGCAACATCGAGAGGAATATTTGCCATAATTGCAGCGTTAACATCCAGCTCAATCGCTTTAATTTCTTCCGGAGTAATAGCTGCGATGTGGGTGAAGTCGAAACGCAGACGGTCTGGAGTTACCAGAGAACCGGACTGTTTTACGTGGTCACCGAGTACGCGGCGGAGTGCAGCGTGGAGCAGGTGAGTACAGGTGTGGTTACGCGCAGAAGCAAGGCGAAGTTTTTCGCTTACCTGCATGTTCACAGCCTGTTCATTACGGATGGTGCCTTCAGAAATTTGAATATGATGCACGGTAAGTTCAGTGTTCGGTTTCAGAGTATCCAGAACCGCAGCTTTACCGGAATCAGCAGAGATTATTCCGTGGTCTCCGGACTGACCGCCGGATTCTCCGTAGAATGGTGTTTTACCAGTTACAATGTAGCCTTTCTGGCCAGCAGTAAGGGAATCCACTTTTTCAGCTTCTTCGTTCATGAGGACTGCAACACGGCTTTCTGTGCCGAGGGTGTTGTAGCCTACAAATTCGCTACGAAGTCCTTCTTCGAGAAGAGACTGGAAGCGAGCGGAAAGTGTATCACCTGCAGCGCCTTTCCATGCAGCTTTTGCACGTTTTTTTTGCTCAGCCATGAACTCATTGAAGCCTTCTTCATCAACAGCAATACCGCGTTTTTCAGCGATGTCGTTGACGATATCGATAGGGAAGCCGAAGGTGTCATACAGCTTAAATACTGTTTCGCCTTTAAGCGTTTTATCGGAAGTGTTTTCAACAGCGAGGAGTTCGTCTTCCAGAAGAGCAAGACCTTTATCCAACGTTTTGTTGAAGCCTTCTTCTTCCATAACAACAACGCGATCCATAAAATCTGCGTTTTCGCGAAGTTCTGGGTATTGGTCGCCCATAACTTCCACTACCTTGGCAACGGATTTGTGGATGTAGCATCCGGAGAGACCCATCAGGCGACCAAAGCGGTACGCACGGCGGATAAGACGACGCAGGACGTATCCGCGGCCTTCGTTGGAAGGAAGAATGCCGTCGCTGATCATGAATGCGATTGCACGACTGTGGTCAGCAATAACGCGAAGAGCAGTGTCTACGTCATCACCGTCTTTCTTGTAGGTTACACCTGCAAGGTCGGCAGTAAAGTTGATAAATTCGAGGAAAAGGTCTGTATCGTAGTTGGAGTATACGCCCTGACAGACTGCTGCGATACGTTCAAGGCCCATTCCTGTATCGATATTCGGTTTAGGAAGCGGGGTGCGAACGCCTTGTTCATCCTGATTGAACTGCATGAATACGAGGTTCCAGATTTCGAGGAAACGGTCGCAATCACATTTGCCGATGCCGCAGTCAGGGCCGCAGGTCATGTGTTCACCCTGATCTATATGGATTTCGGTACACGGACCGCAAGGGCCGGTGTCACCCATAGACCAGAAGTTGTCCTTTTCACCGAGACGGAAAATTCTTTCTTCCGGCACGCCTGCTTCGGACATCCATAATTCTTTTGCTTCGTCATCATCGTTGTAGATAGTGATGTAAAGCTTGTCTTTTGGAAGGCCGAGTTCTTCGGTAATAAATTCCCATGCGTAGCGGATAGCATCTTTTTTGAAGTAATCGCCAAAGCTGAAGTTGCCGAGCATTTCAAAGAATGTGTGGTGGCGTGCGGTACGGCCAACGTTTTCAAGGTCGTTGTGTTTGCCGCCTACGCGCAGGCACTTCTGGGAGGTGGTGGCGCGTACATATGCTCGTTTTTCCTGACCGAGGAATGTTTTTTTAAACTGAACCATGCCTGCGTTGGTGAAGAGCAGAGTAGGGTCATCGGCAGGAATGAGAGATGAAGAAGATACAATTTCATGTCCTCTTTCCTCGAAAAATTTGAGAAACTTTTCCCGAATTTCGTTTGCGGTAATCACAGCGTTGTCTCCCTTAGAAAAACATTAACGGCTTATTGTTAAAAGAAACGCCGCCCTGATTTCAGGGCGGCGTACTTTATTCTCGAATATGAGAAGCGGTGCTATTGCTTGGAAGATTTTTTAGGGGCAGCAGCCTCTTTCGGCTGTGCTTCCACGGCTTCTTCCTCAATTACGCCCAGATGTGTAAGTAATTTTTTTTCAATCTGGTCTCTGATCGCGTCGTTTTCGCCCAGGAAGGCTCGAACATTTTCTTTACCCTGACCTAATCTTTCAGAGCCAAACGCGTACCAGGCACCACTTTTATCTACTATTCCGTGTTCTACACCAAGATCGATCAATTCACCAGTGCGGGATATGCCTGTTCCGTATAAAATGTCGAATAAAGCTTCACGGAAAGGTGGCGCAACCTTATTTTTTACGATTTTTGCGCGAGTACGGTTGCCGAAAACTTCTTCTTTATCTTTAAGAGACTGGATTCGACGCACATCAATACGGATAGATGAGTAAAATTTAAGAGCGTTACCACCTGTGGTGGTTTCTGGGTTACCGTAGCCCATTGTGCCAATCTTCATACGGATCTGGTTAATAAAGATAACACTTACGTTAGATTTATGGATGGTGCCGGTAAGTTTACGGAGTGCATGAGACATAAGGCGGGCCTGACTGCCGACCTGTGTTTCGCCCATGTTACCTTCCAGTTCAGCCTGCGGAATAAGAGCCGCAACGGAGTCGATAACGATAATATCAACAGCGCCGGAACGAACAAGCATATCTGCAATATCAAGAGCCTGCTCGCCGTAGTCCGGCTGGGAAATAAGGAGTGCCTCGGTATCTACGCCAAGACGGCGTGCATATGTCGGGTCAAGTGCATGTTCAGCATCAATAAATGCCGCAGTTCCGCCCTGCTTCTGGCACTGTGCAATGGCATGCAGTGCCAGAGTTGTTTTACCGGAAGATTCAGGGCCGTAGATTTCAGTAACACGGCCTTTAGGAATACCACCGATGCCTAACGCGAGATCAAGTGAAATAGAGCCGCTAGGGATAACAGGAATTGCGACATGTGCATCGTCGTTCAGCCTCATAACGGAACCTTGTCCGTACTTTCGCTGAATAGTGCTCATTGCTGTAGTAAGAGCCTCACGACGCATGTCATCCGGGCTCATTGCAGATTTAGTAGCCATTGTTTTAAAATCTCCGTGCGGAAAGTGTTGTTTGGGGAGTGTTCATCGTGAATAGCAAATCGCTGAGGCAGGGGCAATCTCCAAAATGTGCAACGTAAGTTATGTACATCGTGCAAATATGAGTATCAAAAAAAAATGTGCCCGAAAATCTTTATTCATGAATTCAGGAGAATAGCGTCAGCAGGGGAAAACTAGTCTTGCTTTTATATGTAATGAGCCTTATTTGCCGTGCATGGAAAAGGTAACGAAGCAATATGACGCCGTGGCACTATTGTCCGGCGGACTGGATTCTCTGCTCGCTGTAAAGGTTATACAGGATCAGGGGCTTAGGGTAAAAGGGTTGCATTTTGTAACCCCATTTTTTGGTAAACCGCACTTAGTGCGTCGCTGGGAAAAATTATACGGAATGGAAATCGACGCTGTTGATGTGTCGGAAGAGTTTGTCCGTATGATGGTGGAACGCCCAGTACACGGGTTTGGTAAAACATTGAACCCCTGTGTTGACTGCAAAATCCTCATGCTCAGAAAAGCTCATGAACTGATGGGGAAATACGGTGCCAAGTTTATTATCTCCGGTGAGGTTATCGGGCAGCGTCCGATGTCGCAGCGCAGAGATACTCTTAATGTAATTAAGCGTGATGCAGACGTGCAGTCCGTACTGCTTCGTCCTTTATGCGCCCTGTGCCTGAGTCCTACTCCGATGGAAGAATCGGGACTTGTTCAGCGTGATAAGCTGCTTGGTCTATCCGGCCGTGGCCGCAAGGAACAATTAAGGCTTGCAGAACATTATGGATTTACAGAAATACCTTCTCCGGGGGGCGGCTGTAATCTGACAGAGCGTGAAAACGGACGCCGTTACTGGCCTGTCCTTAAGTTTTCCCCAACGCCATCCGTTGCAGACTTTAAGTTGTCAAATATAGGGCGTCAGTACTGGTCCGGTGCACATTGGATGGCTGTCGGCAGAAACCAGATGGACAACGAGTCACTTCTTAAGATAAAGTTAGATACAGACCTCGTTTTTAAAGTCGTGGACTATCCGGGGCCAATCTCCATCGGCCGCCAGTTTGAAGGCGCTCCTTGGTCTGAAGAAGCAATTGCGGATGCAGCAGCATGGGCAGCTTCTTATTCTCCAAAAGCAAAAAAAGCTGGTGTTCCAATTGAAGTGAGTGTAGTAACTATAAGTAAGGAGAACGAAGTAGAACGTATCCTTACTGTTACTCCAACGCGAGAAACACCAATGGGCTGGGCTGAATGGCTTTGGCCTGATGCAAAAGAAGAAATACGCGACGAGGCTCGTGCCCGCGCGAAATAATAGAATTTCCTGGATGATTCGTCAGCCGTTGATACGTAGGCAGAATCAATACTATCAAATACAGGCACCTTGCCGTTGTCACCAAAGGGGATTGAGTTGCTCCTGACGGCGGCTGCCATATCCTTTAATTAAAGGATTTTGCAAGGTCTCACCGGTAACGGTCAATCCGGGCTAATATTAGAGAGTTCTTTCACAACTGTGGAAGAGCTCTCTTTTTTTTGTTTATTTGAAAAAATATAAAAAACTGCAAAACTTACTATGTTAATGTCTTTTTTTGTTCAAATGGAAAAAATAAAGGATGATATTTATCTTTTCAGTGGTTATTCTTCCTGTTCAACAGTTTTTTTGTATTCTTTCTATAGAATGAACGCAGTTCACGATGAAGATATGCAGTAAATGTGTTGCTCTCTGTTGGAAATACGCAAAGTATTTCTATGGTTCCTGAGTTGGGAGCAGGGGTATGACAAATTGGAATGATGATTATGATCAAAAAAACTTGAATGCCTTGCCGTTGCGAACTACAAGGGGGACGACAATAACAAAACCGTAAAACTCGTTGAGGTGGAAAATGACGTCTCCTGTGAACAATCGTGAAGGATTCGCCACTGCTCTTGGTGTCCTTACCGCGACATTGGGATCGGCTGTTGGACTAGGTAACATTTGGAAATTTCCGTACATGACAGGTGAGGGCGGTGGTGCTGCCTTTCTTATAGTATATTTGCTTGCCACTCTCGTTGTTGGCCTTCCTGTAATGATCGGCGAAATTATGCTCGGCCGTAAGGCGCGTAAAAACGCAATTGGTACATGGCATAAAATTGCTCCCGGCTCCCCGTGGTTTATTGTCGGGTGTGGCGGTGTTTTGGCTGCGTTCTGTATTATGGCTTTCTACACAGACGTGGCAGGCTGGGTTTTTGCCTTTGTAGTTAAGGCGGCATCCGGTCAGCTTAACGGCCTTGATAAATCTATCGGCGAAGCTGCTTTCGGCTCTATGGTATCAGATCCGGTAGGTGCTTTGGCATGGCAGTGGTTTGTCCTTGCCCTTGTTGCTCTTATCCTTATCGCAGGTGTAGCAAAAGGAATTGAAAAAACCACTAAAATTCTTATGCCTGTTTTGTTCCTTATGCTGTGCGCAATCTGCGTACGTTCCCTAATGCTGCCAAAAGCCGGTGAGGGACTTGCGTTCCTGTTTGCTCCGGATTTCTCCAAAGTAACAGTGGCTGTAGTACTTAATGCTATGGGACTTGCTTTCTTTAAGCTTTCTCTTGGTATGGGTACTATGATGACCTATGGCAGCTATTTCCTTGAAGAAGCAGATATTCCTAAAACAACTCTGCGTGTAATGCTCGCTGACCTTACCGTATCTATGCTTGCAGGTATTGCTATTTTCCCTGCCGTATTTAACTACGGTCTGACGCCTACCGCTGGTCCCGGTCTGCTCTTCATGACTATGCCTGCAGTGTTCAGCGCACTTCCTGCCGGTCAGCTTTTTATGACCCTGTTCTTCGTGCTCACCTCCGTAGCTACCATCGGTGCTATGTGTTCCCTGTTTGAAGTGCCTGTTGCATTCCTTATTGAAGCCATCCCGGCCTGTAACCGTAAGACAGCAACTATTATTGTTGCTCTCGGTATCGGACTGTGTGGTGTACCGGCAACATTGTCGTTCAACGTGCTTTCAGATGTGACAGTCTTCGGTAAAAACTTTTTTGACATGTACGACTTCCTCAGCTCTAACATTCTCCTTCCTTGTGGCGGTGCATTTATCTGTCTGTTCGTAGGTTGGGTCTGGGGTTGGGAACGTTCTAAAGAATGCCTTACTAACGGTGGTACACTCACCAACGAAGGCATTTTGAAAATGTGGTTCTTCCTCGTTAAGTGGATTACCCCAATCCTTGTGTTTATCGTGCTTCTTAAAGGTCTTGGCGCATTCTAAATTGAGTGTGGTTTAACCGTTGCCTTTGTAACGTAGCGGCTTATACTTCACTATCTTTTGTCAATAAAAAGGCTGTCCTTCGAATGGGGGACAGCCTTTTTTTATTTGTTAACGTTCATGAGAGAAGCCGCAGCAGACTCGTTTTATACAGGATGGAGACATTACAAAATTCGCTTATATTAAATAATCGCATTTCAACCTTAGTGAGTCCTTGGTATGGTTAAGTGCTTCTCGACTATTCAACTCCTAGGACGTTGTATGACGAAAAAAAAAGTTTCAGACGCCGACAATGCTACGTGGTACAAGGATGCGATTATTTATGAATTACATATTAAATCGTTTAACGATTCCACAGGGAGTGGCAAAGGGGATATTAAAGGCGTAATTGAAAAGCTTGATTACTTGCAGGAGCTGGGCATTACTGCCGTGTGGCTGCTGCCGTTTTATCCGTCGCCGCTGCGGGACGACGGGTATGATATTCAGGATTATATGAATGTTAATCCTGACTATGGGACAATTCAGGATTTAAAAAAGCTTATCCGCGAGGCACATAAGCGTAATTTAAAAATTATTATTGAGCTTGTGTTAAATCATACTTCAGACCAGCATGAATGGTTTAAGCGTGCGCGTCTTGCCCCTGCCGGTTCTGTGCATAGAGATTTTTACGTCTGGAGCGATACGCCGGATAAATACAAAGAAGCACGAATTATTTTTAAAGATTTCGAGCCGTCCAACTGGAGTTGGGACCCTCTTGCAAAGGCGTACTACTGGCACCGCTTTTACCATCATCAGCCGGATTTGAACTATGAGAATCCGCAGGTGCATAAGGCGATGTTCAAGGTGTTTGATTTCTGGTTCAGGATGGGGGTGGATGGCGTACGGCTGGATGCGGTACCATATCTATATGAAAAAGAAGGAACGAATTGTGAAAATCTTCCTGACACATTTGCTTTTCTAAAAAAACTCCGTTCGCGACTTGATAGCAGGTACGCAGGGCGTATGCTGCTTGCTGAAGCAAACCAGTGGCCGGAAGATGCCTCTGAATATTTTGGCGACGGCGATGCTTGTCACATGTCTTTTCATTTCCCACTGATGCCGCGGATGTTTATGGCACTCGAGATGGAAGACAGGTACCCGATTCTCGATATTCTGGAACAGACTCCGACTATTCCTGAAAATGCACAGTGGGCGATTTTTTTACGTAACCATGATGAGTTGACGCTTGAGATGGTTACGGATGAAGAACGGGACTATATGTATAGAATGTACGCCCGTGACCCTAAGAGCCGAATTAATTTAGGCATCCGGCGCAGACTTGCTCCATTGCTTGGCAATGACCGGCGTAAGATAGAATTGATGAACGTCTTGCTGTTTTCTATGCCGGGCACTCCGGTACTGTATTATGGTGATGAAATATGTATGGGAGATAACTACTATCTTGGTGACAGGGACGGAGTTCGTACGCCGATGCAGTGGAGCGCTGACAGAAATGCAGGATTTTCCCGGTCAAACCCTCAGAGCTTATATCTCCCTGTTATTATTGATCCTGAATATCACTATGAAGCTGTAAATGTGGAAACGGCGCAGAGTAACAAATCGTCTCTGTTCTGGTGGATGAAAGATATGATTGCGATGCGTAAGAAGCATTCTGCCTTTGCACGGGGTGAAATATCGTTTCTTATGCCGGACAACCACAGGGTATTGGCATTTATTCGTACGTATGGCGACGAAACTATTTTAATCGTCTGTAACTTATCACGTTTCCCGCAAGCTGCCTCGCTGGATTTGACAGGCTTCGAAGGGTGTGAACCTGTCGAACTTATGTCGCATACCAAGTTTCCTATGGTTCGAATAGCTATGTACGAGTTGACTCTTAACCCGCATGGCTACTTTATGTTTGCACTGCAGCGGAATGTTGCTGAAGTGGTAGCCCGTTCTGAAGAAATACCGGCGATTGTTTCTTCTTCTACCGTTAATATGTTTGATGCTGAGTTTAGACGCGGGTTGGAAGGTGTGCTTCCGGCTTACTTCATACGCCGTAATAAGCTGCTGACAAGCAAAGCAATATTGCGGGAGATATCAATTCGCGAGGCTATACCGTTTGGTAGCGAAATGCAGCAGTGCTGGCTTCTTGTGGTTGAAGTCCGCTTCATGCAACAACCGTCAGAATTATATACGTTGTTTGTAAGTAAGCTGGAGGGAGTCGTTGCTGCGGATTTAATAACAGTACGCACTCCTGAATTGATTTGCACAATTGAAGGTGGAATAGATAACTCTGTTCTGGTCGAAGGCTTTATTGAAGGCTGGAGTTGTGATTCTTTTATCCAACTGTATAAGCAGGTGAAATCTGTTTCCGGCAGAAATGGTGTATTTTCCGTTGTTCAAGACAGACGCAGACTTCCGGTTTTTCATAATTGTGTTGGCTGGTGGATAGATTTTCCTGAATCAAGTGCTGTTGTCTGCGGTAATGACCTGTTTTTCCGTATGTACCGCAGGCTGAGTGACGGTATTAATCCGGATGCTGAGATGTTGGAGCATCTGTCTGTAACGTGTGATTTTCCTAATGTTCCCCGCTATTTTGGTGCTGTTAAGTATGTTTGTGAACGTGGAGACGAGCACTATGTAGGGGCATATAGCCAATATACACATTGTGAATCCGACTTACGGCAGATGGTTCTTGATAGTATTACACGCTTCTATGAGGGAAGACTTGCTCTTGATAGTACTGTTGAAAAATCACCTGCGGAACTTGATGCAGATGTTTTTGAAATTGCCTTCGAACGGCCTGATTTAAATAATGCAGAAGTGTTAACAGATGCAGATATTACAGTCTTTACGCTGTTGGGAAAACGGCTGGGAGAAATGCATCTTGCTTTGGCCCGACCTAAAACGGGCAAGGATTTTGTTCCGGAACCTTACTCGAAGTTGTATGCTCGTTCTGTGTATCAGAGTGTACAGAGTGTCGTGAAACGCACTATGGACAGACTGAAGCGGAACAGGGGGGGATTGCATAGTGACATTATTCCACATGTTGATTTGTTACTGGAACGTAAGCATGCGATGTTGGATGATGTGAAGGAATTTCTTGAATATCAGTACGACTGTCATAAAATTAGATTGCATGGCAACCTGTACCTTCGCAGGGTATTTTATACCGGGAAAGATTTTCTTTTCGTCAATTTTGAAGGGCATAAATATCGTTCATTTACTGCACGTAGATTAAAAGACAGTGCCTTGCGTGACGTTGTAGACTTGCTGGATTCATTGCAGAATACGGCATTAGAAGTGTTGCATCACACTTCTGTTATTCGCCCTGAGGATAAGAATAAACTTGAAAGATGGGCTGAAGTATGGCGCAGAAATGCAGGCGGGGTGCTCCTTCGCAGCTACGCTGAGACAGTTGAGGGCAGCAAGCTGCTTCCACGGGATCCTTCTGCTTTGCGCTGTATGCTGGATGTTTTTTGTCTGCAAAGAAAATTTATTGATCTTAGGTACTTTGAGTCAATGAATCCGGTAGATTTTGAAGTTGTAGTAAAAAGCGCTTTGAATATTCATTGCCCGCAATCCCGAACTGCCTGTGATCGGAACTAGACATGAAACCAGAAAAAAGAGCCTGCATACTTCATGTAGGCTCTTTTTAGTTGGAATAAATATTGCAAATTACTTAGCGAGTGATGCTTCCGGAAAAAAGTGTCATTTTTTTGATCAGAATTAGGCAGATCCTAGAGAAAATCAAAAAAAAGCCGATCATAAGTTAGGCAAAAATTTCTTCTTTAGTGACCGCTTCAGACTTGATTCTGTCAAGCAGTTCAGCAAGAGTTGCTTTTACATTTTCACGAATGTCACCTGCAACAATAAGGTACATCACATCGTCACCGGGCTTGAAGTCTCCTTCATATGCTTCGGTAATAATGCGGTAAATACCTTCGCTTTGTTCAAGCTCTTTGCGAATGCTTTCAATTTTTTCGTAATCATGACGGATGCGAATAGCTTTAACTTCTCGTCGGTCCTTGCGAGACCAACCACGCACTGTGCCGTTATGAATAAGTGTCATGCCGACATTTTCGGCAAAACCCGGGTCTTTTTTCAGTTCAGCCAGAGTTCTGGTAATGTCCATAAGTCCTCCCAAAAGTAATGGTGAAAGGTAAATATGCCTCATTTATCAAACTTGCTCAACAAACTTCCGATGTTCCAGGAATCACGAATGGTAGCCTCCGGCTACGGAATGTGGATCAGCTGGAATGGAGAACTCAATCCGGCAGTCGTGCAGACATTGCAAGACTACGGAGGATTGCAGGTAGAAGTTGATAGAGATCAAGCGTTATGGTTCTTTTTTAGTCCTGATGTATTTTTGGCGGCAGCCAGATTAAGTGTTTGGGCTAAATTTAATACCTTGCAGCTTTACGCCCAGCTGTTTCCGGCAAAACTGCTGTTCAGCCCTAAGCGTGAAATTTCGTGTTCTGTTGAGCCATCATTAATGGCGCAGTCAGTTATCGTCCCTGACACTTGTCAGATTTTTGTGCATCCCAAGATCCGTGGTGAAGGGAGAGGTCTTCCGGGACTGACCTTTAAGCCGGAAGGTACGCGCTCCGGTCTGGCTTCTGTTGAATGGGCATCCTTGATGGTTGACCCGCGCCTTCCGTATCAGTCTTCACTGGGGTGGTATGGCGTCATTAAGCCGCTTGGCAATTCTATGGAAAAGAATTTTCTTGAAGGCTGGCGTCAATACGCTCTTGAAATAAAAAAGCTTTTTGAAAGACTGAAAATTAAATTTCTTGTTCAGGATAGCTACTTAGTTTTTCAATTGGAAAACTTGCAGATGCTTCGTCAGTGGACACGCGAACATCTGGTGCTTGTGGATAATCTTAAGGCGGACAACCGTGAGGCATACTGGCCTGCCGTTGTAGCCGTGACGAATAAGCGCGGGTTGAATTTTAACCCTGATTTGCCGAAGAAAATGGCGCTGGACTGGAATCAGCTGGTTCCGGATTTTCCACATATGAGCTTTCGTTCCGGTTACTTGCTCGGACGTTCTTTTGAAGTGCATGACGTTAACTTCTCATTGGATGCAAGCAGTGTTGATGATTGGTGTAAAGTAACACGCGCCGCTAATCATTCTGAAGAAAGCGGCATGCTTCCGGTGCAGATTTCCAAACACCTTATTGCCGGTAGTCACGACCATTGTTTCTATTGCGGCATGCGTTCGCATCCTTCTCATCAGTGTCCGACTCGTTTTTTGACTCAATTAACTTCAAAGGTATGGAATGAGCTTGCAAAGTTAAATTTTGAGGAGTTTAACAAAGCTTTTGAAGTTATTGAGTCAAAGGTAAATGTCGAGGATCCCTCAACGCTGAATGACATCCAGACCTCAAAAGGACATGAGGGCACTCTGCTGAATGCAGTTTATGGTGTGAACCAGATTTCGCAGTTGCGTATGATGCAGCATATGTGGGTTTGCCGTGGCAAAGATTTTGCGAAAGGGCTGGACGAAGTTGTGCCACGTGATGACAACCCTGTCTGGAGTGCTCTTTCTTATGTGCTTGCCGGTGATTTGCTTGTGGCGGACAAGGAGCTTACAAACTTGTCTATTCGCGCTCCGCGTGATGCAAGGCCGCGAATGCTTGCCGGTTTTGTCGCCATGGAGCGGGGTGACTACCATAAGGCCATGATGATGTGGAAAGAGGCTGAGATTCTTTCCGGCCCGATGCTGAAGCAGGCGTACTGCGTCTTTTTACAGGCGCGTTTGCTTGAGTTTACGTCTCAGTTCCAGCAAGCCTCTGAACTGTATAGCCGAGTGCTGCGTATGTGCCCTACAATGCAAGATGCACAGTACCGCAAATCTGTGTGTCAGGTTAAAATCGGATTTGCAGAGCAGGCGATGTCTTCCCTGATTTCTCTTGTGGAGCAAACTCCTCACTACTTTAACAGAGTGCTTATTGATCCGGAAATGGAGCGCGGACACATTCAGGTTTTATCAGCGTTGTATGCACCCTGGGTAGAAGCGGAAAGTCATGTGGAAAAGGCTGTTGAAAAGCTGGAAGGACTGAAAAAAGAAGTTCATGAGTGGTTTGATGAAGGGAGTCCATTTTTTGCAAAGTGCATGAAGCGGATTGAAAGGATGACCGCAGCCAGTGATATCAAAAACTATGTATCGTTCATGGTTATCCTTCATGGCTGCAGGAGTCTTTCAAAAGAGCTGGACAGGTATATTACAAAAGAAGCAAATGAACTTAAAAAGAAATTTCAGGAACAAAGAGAACGCCTGAATTATATTCGGGAAGAAGCTGCATGGTTCCCGTTCCCGCGGGCGCTTGTCGAGTTCAATAAGAATTATAATGTGTGCGCCGCTAATATTAAGTGGGCATTAAATACCCATTTCCAAGTTGCAGATATTTTTAAGAAAGCTCAGGCTGTTGCAGAAACAGAAGAAAAGCGCCTTGAAAAGCTTGAAAATCGTTTGAAGTTTTTAAAGGTAGTTCGAGACTCAACGTTATTTATGCTGATTATGTCTCGTACGTTTTTCTGGGTTGAAGTGACTTTTATGTGTATTGTTGTTGTCGCATTACCGCTTTCAATGTTCTATGGCGAACAGACGGGCATGGAATGGGCAACAGGTCTGTTGTTTAAAGAGAAATGGGATATCCAGAAACAGCTTATTTTAGGTTTTTCAATCTTTGCCATTATAGTGGCGTGCATCCGCACTGTCATAGTGTTTGATAAGGTTCGGGAAAAATACTTTAATAAGGCGCGTGGCGTTGCGTGATATAGTTCTATAAGCTTTTTGTGCAGCGTATAGCACAAATAAAAATACCCAAAGGCCCCTGCATAGTTTGTGCGGGGGCTTTTTTATATGCTGTTTGAAAAGGGGAGTGCGGAACGTTTCTTAAAAAGAAATAGAAGGTGAGTCTGTGGTCAACGCACTGCTATAGAACGAGTAACAGAGCGGGGCGTGTGATTGCTTCAAGGATACCGTCTAGGACTTGTTGGCACAGGCTGCCGGACGCAAAAAAAAGCCAGTTCAAAGAACTGGCTTAAAGTGCACTTGGAGCGGGAAACGAGATTTGAACTCGCGACTCCAACCTTGGCAAGGTTGTACTCTACCACTGAGTTATTCCCGCTTTTGAGTGGAGGCGACATCCGGATTTGAACCGGAGAATGGAGATTTTGCAGACCTCTGCCTTACCGCTTGGCTATGTCGCCTCAAAAGAGAAAAATAAATTTTTAATGGAGCGGGAAACGAGATTTGAACTCGCGACTCCAACCTTGGCAAGGTTGTACTCTACCACTGAGTTATTCCCGCTCTTGAGTGGAGGCGACATCCGGATTTGAACCGGAGAATGGAGATTTTGCAGACCTCTGCCTTACCGCTTGGCTATGTCGCCTCAAAAGAGAAAAATAAATTTTAATGGAGCGGGAAACGAGATTTGAACTCGCGACTCCAACCTTGGCAAGGTTGTACTCTACCACTGAGTTATTCCCGCTCGTGTTCGCACAGTCTATAGTAAACTGTATCGAAAGTAAATTTTATGGAGCGGGAAACGAGATTTGAACTCGCGACTCCAACCTTGGCAAGGTTGTACTCTACCACTGAGTTATTCCCGCTCATATTGCATATGAGCAATGCAGTCAGCTTTTTAAGGAACTTTGATGTGATAATCAAGCCTAAAATAGACTGCTTTTTTATTTTTTTAAGTGGAGCGGGAAACGAGATTTGAACTCGCGACTCCAACCTTGGCAAGGTTGTACTCTACCACTGAGTTATTCCCGCTCGTATTGCTTTTAAGCAATGCAGTCAGCTTTTTAAGGGACTTTCTTGTGATAATCAAGTCCTAAATTAACTGCGTCTTATTTTTTTAATGGAGCGGGAAACGAGATTTGAACTCGCGACTCCAACCTTGGCAAGGTTGTACTCTACCACTGAGTTATTCCCGCTCATTGCGTAGGGACTAATTCGCCCCAACGGGGGAGGTGTATACGCAGAGGTTGCCAACCGGTCAAGTAAAAAAGGTATTTTTTTCTTTTTTTGCTGCCTCAATGTCATAGAGGCGCTGCGGAAAGTTGGTAGGCGTTTTTATGTCGAGAGTGTGGCTTGTAGCGAATTTATGGGATTAACTGTTCGGCTTGTAAAAAGGTATTCCTGTTTATGATAACCGGCTTACTGCGGGGGTGACCTGTGGTACATGTTATTAACTCAACCTAACCGGCTAATATGTTCATTAATAATGGTAAGCTGGCTATCAGGGGCTACATTTATGGGATATAAGATAAAAATAGTAATAGTCATATAACACGCAATGAGAGCTTTGCTTTTTGAGATGTTTTAGTTTATTGGAATGTTCTTCTTTATGGTAAGGGCATACGACCATACTCTTGGCGTTATATGCAGTGTGTTTTGACTGTTATGTTATGAGAGTGACGGCCTCTGTTTGATAGATGCCGAGGAGGATATACATGGAACAGAAAGATCTTGATCATTTCCGTGCACTTCTGAATAAGATGCTCGAAGAGGCTCAGCAGAAGGGCGATGCGACCCTTGATGATATGACTGACAACAATGAAATGTTTGCAGATCCTGCAGACCGTGCCACCGCTGAATCTGACCGCGCGTTTACATTACGTATCCGTGACCGCGAGCGTAAGCTTATTAAGAAAATTCGTTCTGCCATTACTCGTCTTGATGAAGGTTCTTTTGGCATTTGTGATGAATGTGGCGAAGATATCGGCATTGCACGCTTGGAAGCACGTCCTGTTACGAAGCTATGCATTAACTGCAAAAGCAAGCAGGAAGAGGACGAGCGCCAGCGCGCTGACTAGTACGCAATGGAAGCACATTTTTTTCGGCGGTTGTGCGTAGAACTTGCTGTGCACCTTACTGGTGCCCGTATTGAAAAGTTTTTTCAGCCAGCCTCCGATACCACTACAATAGTAATTCACCGCGCCGGCCGGAAGCAGAATCTTCTGCTTCAGGCCGGTCGCCGTTTCCCCCTCCTTTTTCTCAGTGACAAGCGTCCTGTAAATCCCGATACCCCCTCTGCAAAATCAATGTGGCTGCGAAAGTATGCAGCCGGTAAACGTCTGGGTACTCCCGTTGTGGACTGGTGTAACCGCCGTATTGCTTTTCCGCTTACAACAACCCCTGTAACGTGGCTTGTGCTTGATTTGTGTAATGGTGTCTTCATTACAAAAGAAGAGCCGGAATGGTCAGGTTATGAGCCTGTATGGTGTGAACCTGAAGACTTGCCGCATGTATTGGCAAGCAGTGAGGTGTGGAGCAGCTATCCGCAATTGACACCTCCGTTACGGAAGACACTTTCAGCGTTGATTCATGATGATCCTATGGACGCGCAGGCATTGTTTGTTGATTTGGAGTATGGATACGGTTCTGTAGCGACGCAGGAAGATCTGGCTGAGCTTGGAGAGGTTTATCTTTACTTCAAGGATGGCAAGCCTGCTGATGCATATGTCTGGCCATTGCCGGAGGCTGTTCGCGGTAAGCGTGAAGAGAAAACTGTAGCCTCTGCCATGGAGGCAGCCACAGCCGTGGGTGAAATGCGTCTGTTTGCAGAATTGGCACAGGCTGAAGCCTCAACCTCTGCAAAGCCTGTGGTTGCTGCGCTAAAGCGTACTAAGAAAACGCTTGCCCGATTGGATCAGGAAAAGGCCCGTCTTGAACGCATGATTGCAGGGCAGCAGCATGCAGTGCTGTTGCAGGCGTGCCTGTGGCAGCTTGATGCAGACCGTAAGCTTTCCTCTATCAGCCTGACAGTACCGGAAGGTATTGACGGTTTGACCGCTGGTGACAAGTGCACCATTACCCTTGATCCGCGTAAGACTATCCGTGAAAATATGGCATACCTCTTTAAGCAGGCAGCCCGTGGAAAACGCGGTATGGATATGCTTGCGGAACGAAGGCAGGTGCTGGAAATGCAGTATTCACGTTTGCAGCGCGGCGAAGGTGAAGTGCCGAAGTCTCAGACAGAGCAGAAGCTCACAGGCGGTGCGCTGAAACGCCAGCAGAAACGGCAGGCGAAGGATAAGTTCATCCAGCGTTTCAGAAGCTCAGATGGTTTTCTGATGCTCCGCGGGCGTAATGCACAGGGGAATCATGAACTTCTGAACAGAGTCTCATCCTATGATCTGTGGTTTCATGCGGAAGACGGTCCGAGTGCACACCTTGTGCTCCATTTGGACTATCCGGACCAGCAGGTTCCTGAGCAGACTTTGCAAGAGGCTGCGATTCTTGTCGGTGTAAAAAGCTGGCAGCGGGAAGATGAACAGGCGCGCATTATGTTTGCCCGTGTAAAGAACGTCCGTAAAATAAAAGGCGCTGCTGCCGGTACAGTGCATGCAGAGTCTGAAGGCTCTCTTCTTGTCAAACTCAGACCAGAGCTCGAAGAAACGTTAAGGTCAGGTCTCTAGGTAGTATTGTTCGGTATGTTGCGAAATATACTGCTTATATGTCGCAACGTTGGGTAAGCTGATAGCTGTGTGGTGCGAAAACGTATTACAAGGAGTCGTTTCGCATATGTCATCTCATCAGCAGACCATGACTGTCATGGTCTTATATCCAGAACGTACGCCTGAAGAACGGATCGCCTTTGAGGAACGCCCGGTACCTGTGCCCGAGAAGGGCGAGGTGCTTGCACGCGTGCGTGCTGCGTCTATTGGCGGACGCGATAAAGAGTTGTTCGAAGCAGAAGATCTGGGTTTTCGTACAAAGAGGCGGCGTACCGAGCGGGGGGTGATTACCGGTGTGGAATTTTCCGGCACTGTGGTTACTGCTGGTGAGTATTTTAAAGAAGGCGACGATGTGTTCGGGTACACAGACTTTCGCAAGGGAGGTGTTACCCATGCTGAGTTTGTTTGCGTCCCTGAGCGGATGATAAGCCATAAGCCTGTTAAGCTTACGTATGCGCAGGCTGCTACCGTCCCCGTGGGGTGCATGACTTCCATGCGTGCATTGCAGGAGCTCGCCAATCTGAAAGCTGGGCAGCGTATTCTGTTAAGCGGTGCCACTGGCGGGGTTGGTGTGTATGCTGTGCAGTTTGCCAAAATGCTTGGTGCTCAGATTACAGCACAGGGGCGTTTCTGGCATCAGCATGCATTGCTTCGTCTGGGTGTTGATTCTTTTATTGAGTATACGCGGCAGGAAATTTTGCATTCTGAAGAAACCTTTGATGTGGTCTTTGACGTGGCAGGCATCTGGGATTTTGAGACTATGAATCCGCACCTTACTTCGAAAGGTGTTTATATCACAACGCATCCGGAGCGTGACCGTTTCGGTATTGTTTCCTCATTCTTTACAGCCAAAAAGTCTAAATACTTGTATGTGTCCCACGGTAACTGTCTGGCTCTTAAGAATATTGCCGCATTTTTTGATGAGGAAAAGCTGGAACCTGTTGTGGGAAGCGCCTCGCCTTTTTTAGAAGCCCGAAACGAATTTATGCCACAGAATAATAAAATCACAGGCCGCAGAGTTCTCGTAATGGAATAGCGGCATGCTCTATAGTTCCATGACAGGGCCACTCTTTCTGGCTTCCGTTGCTACTCCTTCTGTGACAGGCTTTTTATATTTTCCTGTCTGAATACCGGAATTCATTTTGATGCACGTGGAGTGCTGGGGGAATTCCGGGCAGTCGCTAGCGCTGCTATTTATATTGTGATTGCATCCTTTCTTTTGTTGTCCTCTTTGTTAAATAATCCGAAGAACGATCCTTTTAATTCCTCTAGCATGCTTTTGATGGAGTCTTTCAGCTCAATCAGCAAGTCTTTTGCTTCTTTTGTTGCAGCTTTTAATTCTTCAAGTTCATCCTGCATATCTTGTTTGCAGATTGTATAGTCTGTGGTTGATTCGGCACGTTCCATAATATGTTGCTGCTTTTCGTTCAGATCTCGTACCATCTGTTCTGAGCGTTTTTGTGCAGCCTCAACAGTGTCATTGAATGATGTGATCTCGTGAGTATTGGCTCGTTTATTAATGGCTACAAGCGCTTCGGTTGTTGCTTCAATTGATTTGGCCAGCAGGCGGGCAGAACTCGCAAGCGGTTTAGCGTAGTTGATACATTTTTCGTTGGCGTATGCAGGCAGGCTGAAGCACAGCATGTATGTGCAGATGACAGCAAAGACTGTGGTTGCAAGTTTCTTCACGAGAAAAGCTCCTGTTGTTTTTTATAATGCAGTCTGCATCGAGCAGCGCTGCTTTTTTAGGATAGTTATTTTTAGATAGTCTGGTTGAAATTGTACAAAAAAATCCCTCTAAAGTACCACTTTAGAGGGATTTTTTTATTCTTTATGAATATAGCAGGTTACATTGCGTCGCCTGCATCAAGTTCGTCAATCTGCTGTTCAATAGCGTCTTGAAGCTCTTGAGGAAGACCTTCCATGTTCACGTTAAGGAAGCCGCGAACGATGGTAGAGGTTGCTTCATCTTCGTCTAATCCGCGGGCCATGAGGTATTCAATTTCTTCCTGAGCAATTTTACCAACGGCAGCTTCATGGGAAAGCTCAACGCCGTCCTGATCAGTATCAAGTTCAGGGATTGCATGAATACGGCCGCCGCCGAGGATAAGTCCTTTGCATTCAAGGTGACCACGGGCAGGCACGGCGTCAGCACCAATGTAACCACGGTTGATAATAGTACCGCCGGTGGTAAGTGTGCGTGCGATGATTTCTGCGCGGGTGTTAGGTGCCTGCATCTCAATGCGGTTACCGCAGTCAATGTAGGAACCTTCCGGAGCGACGATTACAGAGTTGAATCGTGCAACAGAGTTTTCACCTTTAAGGGTAATTTTCGGGTACATCTGCAAGTCTTTAACAGGCTTAAGCAGAACGTAGTTGCTAAGGAAGACAGCGTCTTCTTCCAGAACACCGGCAGAGCGTGGACGTACAGCCGTGTCATCGCTCCAGTTGTGAATCATGGTGAAGGTAAGCTTGCCGCCTTTGTGAACATAGAACTCGGAAATGCCGAGGTGGGCAGATTCTTTGGCATCGTGTGCAGTTGCACAGCCGGAGATAATATGAAGTTCTGCGCCTTCTTCTACAACAACAATGTTGTGGACGTTCTGAGTGATACCGGCTTTGTCGATGAAAAGACATGACTGAACAGGTTCAGTAATTTTTGTACCAGCTTTAGCACGGATGAAGTATCCGCCGTGCAAATGGTCATGTGCTGCTTTTGTAAATTCGTCTTTGTCTTTGTCAACAAGCTGCCAGTAGTATTCAGGGAGACCGTCAAACTCTTTAAGAGCCGTTTTGATATCCATGATTTCAAGACCTTCGCGATGGGTCTTGCAGTGAACGCCGGAGTGGTTCAGGTGCATAAATGCGCCGGAATCACTCGGATTGTTTACATCAATACCTGCAAACAGGAGGCGTTTTTTGTCTTCAGCAGAAAAACCTGAGAAATCCGGGATAGCTGCTTCAGTAGCACCTTCGGCATTGTATTTGGAAAGATCTATTTTTTTCATGGTTAGGATGCCTCGTTAAAGCTGGAGAGGTCGAGGATCTCGCCGGTTTCAGCGGAAAGACAGCGCAAACATTCCTGATAACCGTGATGGGAAATATGGTCGAGAATGTCGCGCGGATTTGCTTCACAGCACAGTTTGCCGTTGTACATTACCTGACCGCGGTCTGCATTCACATATTCAAGAATATGACCGGTGTGGGTAATGATAAGGCCGGAAGTGTTGGAACGCTTGATTGCCTTTTTCATGGTACAGCCTTCTGCAAGGCCATCGAGCAAGTTACGTGCAGTTTTGCCGATGAGAGCCATGTTTTCAAGGTCAACGCCGGATTCAGGTTCGTCAAATAATACCAGATCAGGGCGCTGTGCCATCAGCTGAAGCATTTCGGAACGCTTGATTTCACCACCGGAGAAGCCGGCGTTAATGTCGCGTTCGAGGAAGTTGCTGAAGTTAACCTTTTTAGCAAGGCCTTCAACATCAACTTCACGTCCCTGACCGCACATACGTACGAGGTGGCTGGTTTTGAGACCGTGAATGGTAGGAGGGCGCTGGAAGGACATGCCAATGCCAAGGCGGGCACGTTCATACATTGGAGCGTATGTAATGTCCTGACCCTTATAAATAATCTGCCCTTTAGTAACTGTGTAGTTACCAAAACCCATAAGGGTCATAAGCAGTGTGGTTTTACCGGAACCGTTTGGGCCAAACAGAATAAACGTTTCACCGTCTTCGATAATAAGGTCAATTCCTTTAAGAACCTCTTTATCGCCGATGTTAACGTGAAGATTTTTTATTTCAAGCATGAGAGAACCGTCCTTACGGGATTCTTTTTTAGTCACGTCTAATGTAACTGACGTCCCGTTATGCGGTATCAATCGGCTCAAGTCAATCGTGTTTTGAGTTGCGAATTAATTCTTAAAGGTTGGTAAGTGGTGGCTAATCACTCTTCCGGGGGGGGCAGTTCGCTTGGTTTCGGGGTTAGAAGCTGTGGTCGAACAGGCGGTGTTCCCTCCGGTATTTTACAATAGTAGCATCGGTTCTTTTTCCTGAATAATGGCAAAATTAGAATGCCGCATATGAAACCGCCGGTGTGTGCCCACCAGGCTACGGAGGTGCTGGCATGACCGCTTAATGCTGCAATGCCGAGTGCAAGCTGTATCCCCACCCATAGCAGTAGAAAGAAGACTGCAGGCAGGTAGAAAAAAAAGGGGATAATCACAATCGGAATAAGCGTGAGTACTCTTGCATGCGGGTAAAGTAAAAAATATGCTCCCATAATTCCTGCAATGGCACCTGACGCACCTATAACAGGTGTTACACTTGTTGGTGTGAATGCAATATTGATGAGGATAGCAACAACACCACACGTAAGGTAGAAGAATAGAAAACGTAACGGCCCCATTACATCTTCAATATTATCCCCAAAGATCCACAAAAACCACATATTTAGAATTAAATGTACCCATCCACCATGGATAAAAAGGTGTGTAATAAAAACATACTCTGCATCAGAAGGGAAATGCATACGTTCTGCCCATACCGGGTCTGTAAAACGTGCAGGTACAACACCATAGACATAGAAAAATTCTGTTAGTTGAGAGACTGGAAGAAGTCTTTCTAATAAAAAAATACCAAAACACACCGCAATAATCGTATACAGCATGTATGGCGTATGGACGCGTGGTATTGAGTCGTGAATAGGAATCATAGTTAACTATAAGCTAATCTTACTGTGATGCCCAGTAAAATTGGAACAGACTCAGTCTGTATTAGATGTTTGGTCTGGCTAAAAGTAAAGTGTAACCGTAATGCGGTCGATAAGATGTAGTGATGTGTTGGAAATAATTTGTACAGTTATTTGGGATTAGCTCTTTGATAATCTGGTGAATTTATGTACACCATTATGTAAAGTAAAAAAAAATGGGACGGCAAGTGTTTCTATAAGCTTATTGCATTTGTAAAAGTCTTTACATGTCGGTTTTCGTGTATACGCACTTTAAAAAGTGAGTGCTTACATCTTTCTCTTGCCAGAGAGAGATTTATAGTCTTTCTTAGTGTGAGTGTGTCTATGAAAATTGCCACATAAATATTGAGAGGTAAGAGTTGCATAATGGATCGATATTCCTCTTGTGTTTGTAGAGTTGTTGTAGCTTTTGTTACTAACGTGACGAGTAAGAGGGCACAATGAAACGTTTATTGCTGTGTCTTATGGTGGCACTGTATGCCTGTACGTTTGCAGTTGAATCACATGCGTGCTCGCTTGTTGTAGGCTTGATGAATGCTGATAGGCCACCATATTTTTGGAAGGATAACACTGGTGGTTACAAAGGCATTTTTATTGATGTCTTAGATGAGATTACGAAAGAAACAGGAATTTTCTTTTCGTATAAGGCTCTGCCCAAAGCGCGTCTTAGACTGTACATGATTGTTGGTAAGATTGACGTGGAAATGGGGATTAGCCCTCAGTGGCGGCAACGGACGGCTGAAGTAACGAATTCAGTATACACGGACTCATTTATGGAGACCAAGGACGTCTATGTCTCTAATGCTGCACTGGGACGTTTTTATGGAGAGGAAAATATTCCCATTGGGAGCAAGTTTTGCGGAATACTCGGTTTTCATTATCCAGATATATTTGAAGAGCGGCAGAACTTTCTTTCTGAGGAACAACTTTTACAAATGATAGATAAAAAACGCTGCCATTATTCTATGATGCCGGATGATATTTTTCGTTATCTCATGCTTGGCCATTCATATAACATTGTTGCAGGGCAGGCAGTTTCATCTCATTTAAAGCTTATTCGGTTGAATAAGCAGTATGAATTTTTACTCCCAAGATTTAACGCTGCACTGCAGAGAATGAAAGACAGTGGTCGGCTTGCTGCTATCCTTGAGTGCTATAAGTAGATTCTTGCGTAATAAGTAGCAGAAAAATTGTTATGGATAGTGTGTTAATTTTTCATGCTTGTGCTTTTTTATTTTGACCTAAAGATATTTTTAATGTGCTGCATTAACGTTGTTTCAGAAGGCAACAACCTTGTATCATATAATGTTCCAGAGACAAGACCTGCGGGGGATAGAGAGTTTTGAAAAAATATTTTGAAAGTCTTTTTATGTGGGCAGTTGTGCTTATTATGCTTGTTGCGCCTGTCTCTGTTGCCGAAGCACATTCAGACGATGTTATCGTTAGAGCTGCTCAAAATGGTTCAGATCTTGCGACAGAGTTATCGCAGATAAGCGCAGTCTTTTTGTATAATCTTGATGACAGACAACTAGAGGGAATGCTTTCTGTCATAATTAAAAGAACACCGCAGATTAAGGCTTTACGGGTTGTAGATACCGTTACCAATGAGCCTTTTTTTACCTACTTCAGTTTTCGCCAAGAGCCTGTTTTTAATAAAAAAATTCCAGTATCTGCAGAGCAATATCCTAAGTATACGGCATCAATTGTCTATAACGACAGCACAATTGGTAGGCTGGAGCTCTATTATCAAGCTCTTCCCGCTGGGCCTGCCAGCGACAGAGGGGTACTGCTGACAGATGAAGAAAAACAATGGGTAAAACAAAATCCAGTAATACGTGTTGGTATAGAACAGTGGCCGCCTTTTAACTTCTTTGCTTCTAATGGTGAGCCCAGAGGTATTGCTGTTGATCTCATGGCGAAAATGTTCAAGCAGTTTCCTATACGTTTCAAATTTATCGGAGGAACTTTTTCTGAGCTTCTGGATAAGTTTAAACGGGGTGAAATCGATCTTATTCCTGACATGTACTATCATTCATCTCTCGAACGTTATGGGGATTTTACAACGCCTTTTATGACTGTTCGAGATTTTTTGTTTGTCAGGCAGGACGACTATTCCATAAGGAACATGAGTGACCTGCGCGGGAAACGAGTTGCTGTAGTGGAAGGGTATCTTATGGAAGAGTTACTCCCAAGACGCTTCCCCGGTATTAATATGGTTTTGATGCCCAGTTTGGTCGACGCCATTGCCGCAGTATTAAATAATGACGTTGATGCGTTGTTGGATGCCCATATGGCGGTTCTGTATGCGCAAAAAGAAAATTCGTTAACCGGTATAAGGGCTATCCCTCAAGAAGAGTTCACACCTCAGCCTTTGCAGTTTATGACAAGCAAAAGTGAACCGTATCTGTATTCTATTACAGAAAAAATGCTTTCTTCACTAACCGCGGCTGAAAAAAATGAAATAGTACAGAATTACGTCCTTTCACCCAATGCAGTGATGCAACACCAGCCTGTAAAAAATTCTTTCGAAAGAAGCATAGCGTTGTTGTTTGTGTTGTTTCTTGTTTTTTTGTGTTCATTGTTTTTTATTGGCCGCGAATTGAACAAACATACAAAACATACTGAAGGGCTTGTCCTCGGTTCGTTTAATTTTGCACGGGCACTGTGGATTGCCATTGCACTGTTTGTATTGTTCTGTTTCGGAACGTCATGGTTCATTTTGTCAGAGAGCAAGAAAGATATTCTTCAGAAAGAAGAGCATTTTTTAGAAGAAAGACTTGAGGTTACCGAGTCCCGGTTGCTGCGTCTGATTGACGTGCATTCGCATATTCTTCAGTACATGATAGGTAGACCCTTGTTTTTTGCACTTGTTGATCATGTGACATCTCTTTCGGACAACAGAGATTCTTTAGAGTATACGCGTGCGTTGCATTCGTTAGAAGATTACTGGAAAGAATATGGAGTCCTTTCGGGAGAGAATTCCAGAGCGTTACTGTCTGTAACGGGGGAGCTGCTCGTCGGAGATGAAAAGGACCAGTACTCGAGTATGGTAAAACGACACTTTGAGTTATTTCAGAAAGCTCTTGCAGGACAGACCGTGTTTGTTCCTCCCTGCCATTATGCAGACCCCGAAACAGGGCTAAACGAACGTAGGACGTTTCTGCTTATGCCTGTTATAAATTCTAAACGAAAGCCTATAGCGGTTATTGCAGCTCAGATTGATGCTGATGATAGTTTCTACTTTTCATCAATAAAAGAGGATATTGCAAAACAGCAGAGTGAAATTTTTGCCGTTAACCGGAAGGGGCAAGTTTTATATACGCGGAGCACTCCAGGGGCATCCGTGGATGAAGATCTTTCGAAGAATTATTTGAGCGCGTTTGTAGGGGGTGATGTTCCTTTTGCTGTTGAAAAAATGGATGACGTATCCAAACAGTCCGGAATGCGTATTGTCAGATATCGCAATGCTCGCAATGAAAAAGTGTACGGACTGGCTCGCTGGATCCCCGGGCTGAATATCGGACTGGTTGCTGAAGTTCGTGCAGGAGACTTGTTAGAACAGTATACGCGGTTAAAGTATAGTGTGGTTGTCATCATGCTCCTTATGCTTTCGTTTACTATTCCGTCCATTTTGTTCACCCTACACCTTGGCAGAAAAGCTAATATAAGCCTGTTGCAGTCCAAAGAAGAGTTAGAGGGTAAGGTTCTTGACCGGACACAGGATCTGCAGGAGCTTGAAAAGCAATGGCGTTTGATTTTGACATCTGTCGGTCAGGGGCTTCTGGGGTTCAACAGGCAAGGAGAGGTTGTTTTTGCGAATGATGCTGCCTTGTCGTTGCTTGGCTATACTGATGATGACATTGTCGGCAAAAAGATTCTTGAGAATATTTGGTTTTGTGCTGATGAATGTAAGACCTGTTGTCTCCTTCAGGCCTCTATCTATAACGCCTTATATTTCGGGCAGATGACCACTGATCAAAATGAATTTTTTCAAACAAAGTCAGGCCATACCTTTCCTGTGGAATTTTCGTGTCGCTCCATTATCAATGAAGAGGAAATTCAAGGCTGTGTAATTGTATTTACAGATATTACACAGCGTAAGCGGATGGAACAGGAACTCGAATCTGCAAAAATTACAGCGGAAGAGGCGTCTAACGCAAAAAGCGAATTTTTGGCGAATATGAGCCACGAAATCCGCACTCCGATGAACGCAATTCTTGGCATGTCCCACCTTGCATTACAGTCAGAGTTGACCAGACGTCAGCGCAACTTCATCGAAAAAGTACACAGGGCTGCGTATTCATTGCTCGGCATCATTAACGACATTCTTGATTTTTCTAAGATTGAGGCTGGCAAAATGGAGATAGAAGAGGTGCCTTTCTATCTTGAAGATGTAATGCAGGATGTCGCTGGGGTTGTGGGACTGAAGGCTGAGGAAAAGGGACTTGAATTGCTTTTTAAAGTTTGTCCTGAGGTTCCGGGAAAGCTGATCGGTGACCCGATGCGCCTGAGACAAATCTTGATCAACCTCGGTAACAATGCGGTTAAGTTTACAGAAGAAGGTGAGGTTGTCGTTACAATTGAGATAGAAGATTTAAATGCTAGTGAGATAACACTGTTATTCTCTGTTCAGGACACCGGTATTGGTATGAATAGCGAACAGATTTTTAAGCTGTTTAAATCTTTTTCTCAGGCAGATACCTCGACGACCAGAAGATATGGCGGAACAGGCCTTGGGCTTGTTATTTCCCGCAGACTTGCCCAGTTAATGGGGGGAGAGATCTGGGTTGAAAGCGAATACGGGAAAGGGGCAACCTTCTCCTTTAACGTGCGTTTGAAAGTCAATGAACTGGAAGAGCCAATACCGATTACATTGTCTGACGGTGCTCGCGTGCTTGTGGTCGACGACAGTAAAACATCGCGTGAGATTCTTTGTTCGCTGTTAACTGAACTCGGATATATAGCTGATGCAGTAGAATGCGGCATGGACGCTGTCGAAATGGTCAAACAGTCTGTAAAGGCAGAAGAGTATGAAATGATCTTCCTTGACTGGCGTATGCCGGATATGGATGGCATCACTACAGCGACGTTGATCAAAGAACAGTATGGGCCAGACCATTGTCCGGATTTGATCATGGTAACAGCTTTTGGTCGTGAAGCCGCAACGGATGCAGCGGAGCAGGGTATTATTGATGCCTGTGTAACTAAGCCATTAACTAAGAATCCATTGCTGCAGGCGATTGCTTCCATTAAAGGCGTGCCGAATGTGACCGAAAAGCGTAATACAGGGCGTAAACGTGCTATTAATGCAGCCGTACAGCACCTAGCCGGTGCGGTTATCTTGTTAGTTGAAGATAATGAGGTGAACCAGGAACTTGCTGTTGAACTGCTTGAGTCTAACGGAATGGCGGTTACTGTTGCTACAAATGGACAGGAAGCCTTGGATATTCTGGAAGAAAAATCATTCGACGGTGTTTTGATGGACTGTCAGATGCCGGTGATGGACGGATATGAAGCAACCCGTAGGCTGCGGGAAGATCCTCGTTTTGCTGCATTGCCAGTTATTGCGATGACAGCAAATGCGATGGTTGGAGATAGAAGAAAAGTACTTGCAGTCGGCATGAATGACCATATTTCCAAGCCGCTGGAACTTCTTGACATGTTTTCAAAAATGGCACGCTGGATTACGCCTAAACTGGCTGTACAGGTGAGTGTAGAGGATTCCGACTCGGGTGATGAGTTACCGGATATTATCGGTGTGGATGTTGAAAAAGGCTTGTCCATTTGCCAGCAAAACAAAGATTTGTTGCGGCGGTTGTTAGTACGTTTTGCTGAAATACAGGCAGATGACATCGCTGTTATAAGCGAAGCATTGCAGCGAGGCGATATTGAAGCGGCAAGCAGGCAGGCACATACTCTTAGAGGTGTTGCGGGTAATATTGGTGCAACGAGGATTCAGAAGCTTGCTACAGAACTGGAAGCAAACATTATGGCGGATAATGCCCCTGCCATGCAGCGCCAATTAGTTAATTCTCTTGATGCTACTTTGGCTGCAACCGTAAATGATATCCGCAATAAACTTGTACTTACTCCTATTGTTTCTGATGTTCAGCTCTCGAAAGAGGTAATAGAGAGGGAATTGGTACAATTACGTAACTTGTTGGATGATGATGATACAGAGGCTGTGGATTTGATTGAAGATATTCAGCATCATATGGGAGGCGACCCTGATTTACAGGAGCTTGTCCGTAATATGGCCGGTATGGTGCGTGACTATGATTTTGAAAATGCATTAGCGTTATTGGAAGAACTTGAAGCGGGAGTAGAGAGACTTTCCGCATAAAAGTTTCGTTATAGAATCGGAAGGAAGAGGTAAAACTAGTTTTTACTTGAAATGAGCGCGATTTTATATATCAATCAGGTGTTCCATATAGAGAACTAGCTATGGAATAGGTATTTTGAGAACATATATAGGCTTGGGGGCTGTTCTGTGACTCGAGATAAGCTGACTGTTCTGGTGGTTGATGACGCACCGGAGAATATTGAGATATTGCGGACTATCCTACAACCGCAGTATAAAGTTAAGGCTGCCCGCACAGGAGAAAAAGCGTTACAAATTGCTCGTAATAATCCTTCACCGGATATGATTTTACTTGATGTGGTAATGCCGTCCATGGATGGGTATGAAGTCTGTCGTCGTTTAAAAGAAGATCCGGCAACGGCAGAAATACCTATTATTTTTATAACGGCAAAAAACTCAGCAGATAATGAAACGCAGGGATTTGAACTGGGTGCTGTAGACTACATAAGTAAACCTGTTTTGCCTGCAATCGTAAAAGCCCGGGTAGGTACCCAATTAGCTTTGCGAAACCAGACCCATCATTTGGAAGAGCTTGTTTTACAAAGAACTAAGGAGTTGCAGAACACACATCTGGAACTCATTCGGTGCTTAGGGCAGGCTGCTGAATATAAAGATAACGAAACTGGTTTGCATGTCATCAGGATGAGCCACTATGCCCGTATTATTGCCCAGCAGGTTGATACCGGTGATGA
The DNA here is from genome assembly GCF_000384815.1 of Halodesulfovibrio aestuarii DSM 17919 = ATCC 29578. Taxonomy (NCBI): domain Bacteria; kingdom Pseudomonadati; phylum Thermodesulfobacteriota; class Desulfovibrionia; order Desulfovibrionales; family Desulfovibrionaceae; genus Halodesulfovibrio; species Halodesulfovibrio aestuarii. The sequence goes on along the minus strand of NZ_ARQF01000016.1, from coordinate 83,041 downwards.
TTGGGTTCAACTGGTGTTTCAGGCTGCACCAATGCATGATGTCGGGAAGATTGGGATTCCAGACTCCATTCTTAATAAGCCCGGAAAGCTTACGAAGGAAGAATGGCAGATAATGCGTAAGCATCCGGAGTATGGCGCTGAGATTATCGGTGATAATCATCCGTCCCTGTTGTTATCAACAGCACGGGAAATCGCGCTTACGCATCATGAAAAATGGGATGGAACCGGTTACCCGTATGGCCTTGCCGGTGAAGATATCCCGCTTTCGGGTAGAGTCGTTGCTATAGCAGATGTCTTTGATGCCCTTACTTCTGAGCGTCCCTACAAAAGTGCATGGTCGGTTGAAGATGCTGTGGCGCTCATTCATGAAGATGCTGGAAAACATTTTGATCCTGACTTAGTGACTGTTTTTTTGAGCGAATTGCCAGCAGTGCTTGAAATTAAAAAGAAATACGCAGAAACCACCGCAAATGTTTCAGAACATTTGCACAGTGCTCTTGGGATTGGGGCGTAAAAAAGGGATTCTGTCTCGAATATTTTTTGAGTGACTTGAAATTGTTACCTGCTGATTCGAGAGCTGGATGGATGAGAGGAACTCTTTGCTTTTTGTTTTCAAGAAGGTAGAGGATACCTTATCGTTCTGTGAAAATTGCTATTTTTCATAAAAAAACGGGTGGAGTTATAAACTCCACCCGTTTTTTTATGCAAAGTGATTTTGTTGCTCGAGGTCGTTCTGTAAACGTTAATAAGCGGGAAAAAATATGCCGGAGAGAGTGACTACGGTTCAAGCTCAAGCAGGTCAGACTCTTTACCGATGGCGACAAGAATGTCTCCTTCTTTCAGGATCCTGTCCGCCGGTGGAACAAATTCGTACTCCTTGTCCCCTTTTTTCTTGGAAGCTACAACCATAACGCCGAAGCTGGTCAGTCCGAGATCGATAAGGCTTTTTCCTGCCCATTTGTGTACTTCCAGCTCTTGCAGCAAGATGTTGCCGCCCAGCGGGAGCAGGTCAAGCATCCCCGGGTTGGCTATACGGTGTGCAAATTGGCTTGCTGCATCGCGTTCCGGCTGAATTACGGTATCAACACCGAGTCTCTTCAGAACAACAGCGTGCTCGTGACTGATAGCTTTTACGGCGAGCTTTTTGACTCCCATTTCTTGCAGATTCAAGACGATAAGGATGGAGGTTTCCATAGATTTACCGACACTGACAATGACCTTGTCTAAATCCATAAAGCGCATCTGCTTGAGGACAACATCGTCGGTTGCATCTGCCTGATATGTCTGATCAAGAAATTCTTCAGCCTTCTTAGTGGCGTTGGAGGAGCTATCCACGCCGATAACTGTATGCCCGAGGTCGGATAAACATTCAGCAAGTGCGCTGCCAAATTTACCGAGCCCAATTATTCCTACTTCCATTTTTTTCATCTTTATATGCTCCTAGCCGATAGGAAGGTCTGTTTCCGGTACTTTATACCGAACTTTTGAATGAAACTGTTGTAGCGTTGTCAGCAGCCAGATAGGGCCGATACGGCCTACGAACATAAGGGCGATGATAATACACTTACCCGCAGTGGTAAGTTTTGCGGTTAAGCCCATGCTGAGTCCAACTGTACCAAATGCAGAAACAACTTCAAAAAATATTTCTAAAAATTGTCCGCGCAGCTGCGTGTGAGAAAAGTTTCCGCCCTCTGTTAAGTTTAGTGCAACAGTGGCAAGGCAGACAATAATAGTGACCATGAATACAAGCGTAACAACCTTGTTGATTGTCTTTGAATCCAGAGACTTGTTGCCAATGACGACTTGTTCCTGACCTCGTGCCTGAGCAAGCATGAATGCGCCAAGAGCCCGGAACGTTGTAACTTTAATCCCTCCCGCACATGACCCCGGTGCGCCGCCGATAAGCATTAAAAAAATCATAAACAGCAGATACAGGTTTGTCATTTCGGCCATGTTCACTGTGTTAAATCCGGCAGTACGAGCCGTCACAGACTGAAAAAGAGATGTAAGCAGGTTCGTTGTAAAACTCTCTCCGTTGGGGGAGGATATACGTGAAATAAACAGTGCAATTGTTCCGACAACTATCAGCATTGCAGATGTTGAGAGAATAATTTTGGTAATAAACGAGAGTTTGTGTTTCCTTTTCTGTCGGAACCATAAGTGTAGCTCATCCAGCACAGAAAAGCCCAACCCGCCAAGAATGATGAGTATCATAATGGTAAAGTTGACCCCTACGTTGGTTGTCATGCTCATCATGTTGTCTGGAAAGAGAGAGAATCCGGCATTACAGAATGCTGAAATGGCATGGAAAATTGCAGAAAATACAGTGAAGCGGCCATCTCCGAAGAAATAAAGCAGAATAGTTCCAACTATTTCAATGGTAAATGTCATCGCAGCCAGACGCAGTAAAAAACGTCCGAGATCAAACGATGTGTTGTGCAGAAGAGCCTGCCCGACAGCAAGCCTGTCTGTAAGTGTAACCCTTCGCCTGAGCAGATACAGGGCAAGACTTGAGTATGTCATAATACCAAGTCCGCCAAGCTGAATAAGGGCAAGCAGCGTTGTCTGCCCTCCGTCTGTCAGCGATGAAGCAGGGTCTATAACCGTAAGTCCTGTAACGCACACGGCAGAAGTTGCAGTGAAGAGTGCGTCTATCCAACTCATAGTGCCTGTAGATGAAAACTCATACAGCAGCATCGCCCCGACAATAATTGTTGTACCGAAGGCTGCTACTGGAAGCACAAAAGGTAGTAACGTCTTTTTAGCCATGGGGGTGCAATACGCCTACATGTTGTTGTATGCAAGAGGCTTTATAAGCCTCCTGCATCATTTTTTTATGGTCACAAGGCTGCTATTCGCTCCACAGAGTAGTAATAGCTTCTACAGTCTGTTGTAATTTTTTAGCGCGGACACGCATAATCGCCTCAATGAATTTATCTACTGCGTTGTTGAGTTCTTCAAGTGAGCCATTGTTCTCAAGAATAATATGACACGCTTTCATCTTATCATCTTCTGCCCATTGCCACGAGTCCATGGTAGCAATGAGATCATCGTTCCAGCCCCGAATTTCCTGCAGCCTGTTCTGGCGTGAGTCTTCGCTGCAACGGATTCCGGCAACAATATCCACTTCGCGATCCCAATGTGATTCATGGAGCAGTGGAATTTCAGCCACAGCAAACGGGTCGGCTGCATGTTCCTGCCAGAAGAGCATAAGGTCATGCAAAATGAGCGGATGAACAAGTTGTTCCACTTCGTTCCGGTTAGATTTTTTTTTCTGCATACGGGCGAAAAGCGCTTTGCGGTTCACAGGGCCGTCGTCGGGAGAAACCTCAGAGCCGAAGCGCCCGCGGAGTACATACCAGCCGTCTGCACCGTTTTCATATAATTTATGAACGACAGCATCCGCGCTCCATGTGGCAATGCCTTTTTCTGCAAGAGCAGAAAGAACTACAGATTTGCCGCAGCCCGGCATACCGGTAAGAGCCACTCGTTGTACCGCAAGAGTCAGACGTTCGATAAGTGCTATAAAGTCCTGTGGCGGCTGGCACGTGAAGGACATTTGTTTCTTGGTTGTTGGATGCTCAAAATTGAGTTTCCATGCATGCAGCATTTGACGGGAGGCAAAAGGTGCCAACGGGGAATCCTCTTTGACACCACCGCCGTATAGCGTGTCTCCCCATAGCGGGTAGCCTAGATGGCTCATATGCACTCGAATCTGGTGTGTTCTGCCTGTGAAGATTTTAATAGCGACGAGTGAAAATTTGCCCTTGGGGTCGGAGTAGAGTGTCCGGTACGCAGAATGTGCTTCCTTTGCATTAGGCACAACTGCCATACGAATTTTCATTTTTGGGTCACGACCGACAGGTTCTTTGATTTCGCCGGACTCAGGCGGGGTGCCGTGGACAATAGCAAGATATTCTTTCGAAATGGTACGCGCCGCAAAAGCTTCTGAAAGGGCAAGGCGAGTTTTTTCATTGAGTGCGACAATAAGAAGTCCTGAGGTGTCCTTGTCGATCCTATGAACGATACCGGGACGGAATCCTTCCATCTTTGTGATTTCAGGAATGGAATGCGCAAGGCGATGTACGAGAGTTCCTTCCGGACAGCTTGGACACGGGTGTACTGTAAGACCCGCTTCTTTGTTGATGACAATGAGGTCATCATCACGGTGAAGGATATTAATATCACCTTCTTCCGGGATGAGTTCGTTTTGCACTTCAGGTATGGTTACTGATATTTTCATACCTGAAAAAACTTTAGTGTTAGGCTTTGTACATTTTTTTTCATTAATTGTCACAAAACCGTCTTTAATTAGTTTTTTTATTTTTTCCCTGCTAACTACTTCATTTTTAAGAAAATCACCAAGATGTTTGTCAAGTCTGACACCATCAATATTTGCTGGGACGCTATGCGTAAAATGGGGAAATTCACTGTATTCTTCGGGTGTTGTCATGATATTTTCAGCTTATATTTTTTGTTTCTTGACCATTGGCAAATTTTCAGAGTATAAGTCATGCGTTTAGGCGCGGTCTTTTTAGACCGCTTTTTTAAAGCAATCGCTCAAGGAGGCCGATGTGGCTGTTTACGTGGTTGACCACCCGCTGGTCAAACATAAACTCGGACGAATTCGTGAAGCAAACATTTCTGTTGCAGAATTCCGTGCACTTTCCAATGAAATTTGTCGTCTTCTTACCTATGAAGCAACCAAAAATCTCGAAACTGAGAAATGCACCATCGAAGGATGGGCTGGTTCTGTAGAAGTAGACCAGATTAAAGGAAAGAAAGCTACCGTAGTTCCAATTCTCCGTGCCGGCATTGGTATGCTGGACGGTATTATGGATATGATCCCAGGCGTTAAAGTTAGCGTTGTTGGTATGTTCCGTAATGAAGAAACTCTTGAGCCTGAAGAATACTACGTTAAGCTCGCTAAAAACATTGAAGAGCGCACGGCAATTATTCTGGATCCTATGCTTGCAACCGGTGGTACTCTCATTGCTACCATCGATTTGCTCAAAAAAGCTGGATGTAAAAGAATTATCGGGCTGTTCCTCGTTGCAGCACCTGAAGGTGTTGAACGCGTTGTTGCAGCGCATCCTGACGTAGATATTTACACTGCATCTGTGGATGAACGACTCAATGAGCATGGATATATTTTACCAGGTCTTGGCGACGCTGGTGATAAGATTTTCGGAACCAAATAGCGTTTCGATCCGTTTTTGAACGGGAAGAGCATTTGACCCCCTCTGGTTCTGCTTTTTTAAAGCAGTGGATTTGGGGGGAGGATGCTCTTTTTTTGGGCGGTCAGGATATGGTTTAGCGCAGATATAGTGTTTTATATCAAAGTGTTGCGCTAATTGTTTGAGAAATGAGTTATAAAAACTCACAGTAGGAGGGAATGGTGTCAAACGGAAATACGGAATACTCTTTTAGGCTTAAAGATTGCCTTCTTGGCGCGCAGATGCTGTTTGTAGCATTTGGTGCTCTTGTGCTTGTTCCGCTGCTCACAGGACTTAACCCAAACGTGGCGTTCTTTACCGCCGGTGTGGGAACATTGCTGTTCCAGCTTGTTACGAAACGTTCTGTACCAATCTTTCTTGCATCTTCTTTTGCGTTTATCGCACCAATTATTTACGGCGTGCAGACTTGGGGTATTCCGGCGACTATGTGTGGCCTTGCTGCTTCCGGTTTTCTGTACATGGGGCTCGCACTTCTTATCAAGATTCAGGGTCCACAGATTCTTGAACGTGTATTGCCTACTACCATAACCGGCCCAATCGTTATGGTTATCGGCCTTATGCTTGCTAATGTGGCTGTATTCAATGCGCTGGGTAAAACTGGTGACGGTGCTCTTCAGCTTGTTCCGGAATCTACTGCTCTTGTTATTTCTATGGCATCCCTTGGTACGACTATTCTGGTCTCCTTGTGCGGTAAAGGACTGCTCAGACTGATACCTATTCTGTGTGGTATTGTCGTTGGTTATTCTTTAAGCCTGGCTTACGGGATCGTGGATTTTACTCCAGTTATGAATGCTCCGTGGTTTGCAGTACCTAATTTTGTGACCCCTGAATGGAACTGGGAAGCTGTTCTGTACATAGTACCGGTTGCAATTGCTCCTGCTATTGAGCATGTAGGTGATGTTCTCGCTATCGGGGCTGTGACGGGTAAAAACTATATTAAAGAACCGGGCGTTCATCGTACAATGTTTGGTGATGGTATTGCTACAACTTTTGCTTCTCTGCTCGGCGGGCCTCCTAACACTACCTATTCGGAAGTAACCGGTGCTGTTGCACTGACTAAATCTTTTAACCCGGGTATCATGACATGGGCTTCCATTATAGCTATCTGTCTGGCATTCGTTGGTAAACTTGGTGCTCTCCTTGGAACAATTCCACTTCCAGTAATGGGTGGTATTCTTGTTCTGCTTTTCGGTACCATTGTTGTTGTAGGTATGAACTCTCTTGTTCGTGCCGGTCAGGATCTTATGGAGCCTCGCAACCTTACAATTATCGCTGTAATTTTGATTTTTGGCGTTGGCGGTATGAGCTTCAGCGCTGGAGCCTTCAGTCTTAAAGGTATCGGTCTTGCCGGTATCATAGGTATTGTACTGAACCTCATTCTACCTAAACAACGCGCATAGCCTGAAATTCCGTCCAATATAAGGCTAAAGCCCCTGTCGCAATGCGGCAGGGGCTTTTTTTATTCAAATTTTAGTAGAATTCGTTTTTGTAAATAAATAGCAAGTAGTGTTGTGATGGGGGGGATAAGGAGAATTGTGCCTACAACGCTGAACACGACCCCCGGTAAAAGAAACAGCATTCCTGTAACGGCGATAATGCCTGAGCGGTATGCGGAAACCGGAGGAAGTAAACCAATCTGTAGATCATCAAGGCAGGTGTTTATCCATTCCGAGCTGTTATATTTTAAAATTATCAACCCGATGCAGTTTGTGACGATAGTTATGGCAAGTAGTACTAATTGCGGGTGGAACGGGGTTATGAGTTTGTGTTCAAGCGGGTTGATGATGGAAAAGAATAGAAATAGCGCAACGTAGCCTTGTAACTTTTCCGGATAGAGTAACTGTAGCGCGCGCAGCACAGATCTGCATGTCTCCAGTCGTTCAATTTGGCGAAGTTGGAGATCGCTTAATTCGTGTTTGTCCAGCAGAAAATGGAGTTCTGCTTTTGTAAGTATGGGCTTCATAATATGTATGATGGTTATTTCAAAAAACGAGGAGTATTTTGCGGAAAATGAGAGAGGGGAGTGTGTAGTTTTGTTATAACACCATGACATATTTTTTATAGACAAAGTGTTAAAAGATGTTAAAACCAATAAGGTAACTATTTTAGACTTTTGGCAGGTTGTATGCTTCTGGAGTAAGCAAAACTCCCGCCAGACAGGTCTGACGGGAGTGATAATCTGTAGAATTGGATGTCGCGGTGTTTGGCTTAGTCAAAGAAACTCATAATGGCTGCGAAGACTCCATCGATATCAAGCTTCGTTGTATCAATTATGTGTGCGTCATCTGCCGCAACAAGGGGCGCAATTTTACGGGTTCTGTCCTGCTCGTCGCGCTCTTTAATCTGCTGAATGATGATATCGAGGTCTGCCGGTTTTCCCATTTCCTGCAATTGCTTGAAACGGCGCGCGCCGCGTTCTTCTGCTGTAGCATCAAGGAAAAACTTGTATTCAGCATTTGGGAACACAACGGAACCCATGTCTCTGCCTTCTGCCACCAGAGACGTCTGAGTACTGATTTCCCGTTGGACTCGTTTCAGAGCATCACGCACTACAGGGAGTTTGGCAACGGACGAAGCGAGTGCGGCAACTTCTTCTGTACGGATTTCATCACCGACCGGTGTTCCGTTGACGGAGAGAACGGAATTAAATCCGATGCCGGAAAGAGAGAACGTGTACTGGGCAATATGCGCGTCCAGTTCTTTTTCAGACATGCCTGGAGCAGCTTCCCCAAATTTCCATCCAAAGATACGGAACATCGCTCCGGTATCGAGATAGGCAATGGAAAGTTCCTGTGCAACGCGCTTGGCAAGAGTTGTTTTGCCGACACCGGCAGGGCCGTCAAGGGTGACAACGCGCAGGTTATTCTGCATTAAGAATCTCCTTGAGAGCAGAAATAAGCACTTTGTTTTCATGGGCTGTGCCAATGGTAATTCGCAAGTGCTTTGGCAGGTTATAGCCCTTTACAAGAGGACGGATGATGAGCCCGCGTTTCAGAAGCTCTTCATTAAGGTAGTTACCGTCTTCCGGTGCTTCAACCATAATAAAGTTTGCGTGAGACGGATAGACAGTAAAGTCTAAGGCTTCAAGCTCTTGTGTAAGATATGCACGGCCTTCGCGTGTGACCCGCAGAGTTTCTTCGATAAATGGTGTGTCACTTAGTACGGCAATACCTGCCTGTTCCGCCAGTATGTTTACGTTAAACGGAGGGCGGATGCGGCGCAGATACTCTGCCAGTTCCGGATGCATGGCACCGAAGCCGAGACGCAGTCCTGCAAGACCGAATGTTTTTGAAAACGTTCTCAGGACACATACGTTTTCGTACTGTGCAAGTCGTGGCAGCATGGAGTGATTCTCTGCATTTTCCGCAAAGTCCATGTACGCTTCATCAACTACAAGAAGGCATGAAGCTGGAAGCTTGGAGTGAAGGGCAATAATTTCCTCCACTGCCGGTGCATAGCCGGAAGGGTTATCCGGTGTGGTGATGAAAACGATAGAAGTTTGTTCGTCTACCAGTTTGAGCAGGCCGTCCCAGTCGAATGAAAAATCGTCGTTAAGGGGGGTCTGGCGGAATTCAATACCGTTCAGCTGTGACAACACCTTGTACATGGAGAAGCATGGGGCAAAGGCCACAATGTTATTCTTGCCGGATGTCGCTTTGACACGGATGAGCATATCAATGACTTCATCAGAACCGTTTCCGGTTACGATGGAATCGTTGGGAATATGGAAATAATGAGCAATTGCGTCGATAAGATGCGGGGTGCCGACTTGAGCATAGCGGAATACGGATGCAGCATGAAGCTTGATAGTATCCTGCACTCGCGGGGAAGTTCCCAGCGGGTTTTCGTTGCTTGCAAGTTTGATGATGGAGTTGAGACCATATGCCTCTTTAACTTCATCGATGGATTTTCCTGCCGTGTAAGGCGAAAAGCTTTTTACCTCGTCGCGAACTGCGTCACATACAGATACTTTTGAGCTCATATATTGCCCCTTTCCCCGATGTATTCTTCAACATGTTTTGACATACTGCCTGTGGTTGATTTGGCTATCATATAAGGATGTAGCTTCGTTTCAGGCGAATTGCCGTTAGTTTAGACAATAGTTGAGCAAGTTATGCATTAAAAAAAATGCACAATTAAAAAGGACGACCCGTTCAGAGTCGTCCTTTTGAATAGACTACAAAAATGCATATCGCAAGAGGCAGCGTGTTAGTTAGTAAAATCAGGCCTTACTGTAAGAACCGGAATTTCTGCCCCGCGAACTATCTTGGCAGCAACGGAACCGAACAGAAGTCTGTCTATACCGGTTCTGCCGTGAGTCCCCATAATAATGAGGTCGGCCTTTTCATCAGCTGCAATTTCCAGAATTTCCTCGGCTGCAAAGCCTGTTACAACTCTTCCGGTAGTCTTAAGACCGGAGAAGTGTTTTTCGATGAAATCTTCCATATTTTTTTCCGCGCCGGTAACAATTTCACCTACAAAGGATTCAATTGTGTTTGGTGGAACATGAAAACCAACATACTGGTTCAGTGATGGAGCCGCATAAATAACAATTAATTCAGCATCAAATTTTTCAGCGAAAAGTCGTGCATACTCTGCAATGTAGGTACTTTCATCGGAAAAATCGACAGCTACAACAGCTTTGTTTATAGCAACCATACTACCTCCTGAGGGATAACGAGTATCTGTCTATAGTGGGTAACTGTTTTGTTTTATACACCATATACTCACATTCTGTGAAGATAGACAAGGATAACGTTCTTATGTAAATTGCAGAAGTCATGCTTTTTTTTCCGCAAATAATGGGCAGAAAATTCCGCATGATACGCTCCTGAAAAACGAAAATGTACTGTTTTCAAGGGCTCAGACGTTTTGGCAAGCTCTTTGCTAGGTTAGGTGTAAATCCTAATCGCCGGGGATATTGTTATGAGAATAAATACTACAGAACAGATTACATCGATTGAAAAGCAGAGTCAGGCAACCAAAGCCTCTAAAAGAGCTGCGGATGGTTTCCATAATTTGCTTTCTCAGGAAATTGAGTTGCAGAGTAAGTCTGCAACAGAGGCAATCTTGCCTCCCGGTACCCGCTCCATTGCGTTTGACCCGCGTCTGAATGCAGATCAACAGGAAGTCGATAAGCCTGCTGTTGATCCGAAAAAAGTGGCTGATGAGTTAGAAGGTATTCTCGATCAATGGGAAAAATATTCCACACAGATCAGTACACAAGGCTCACCGGACCTTAAGGGCGCGTTTGGAACTCTTCAGGAGCTCGCCCATAACCTTGCAACGCTCAAACAGACTGCACCGTCTCTTCAGTCCGACTTTCCGGAGTTGGACAACGTGCGCAATGAGCTTGAGGTTATGACCGTAACTGAACAATTTAAATTGAATCGCGGGGATTACCTCGTATAAAACTTACGATGCTGCCGTTGTCTTTTATAGACTACTGTGTGGCGAGCAATGAGGCGATAATCTGCAACAGCAGCAGCATTCCTTGCGAAAAGAAGTTAAAAGAAAAGGCAGCCTGATAGGCTGCCTTTTCTTATGAAATACGAGTAAATTTACTGCTACCGTTTTAGTTCATGCAGCAGGGTAGAGATTGCCGCCATGGCAGTCTGATACCGGACATCAGTTCTGTCGCCACTGAATACGTGGTGCTGTGCAAAGCGCTGTGTGCCAAGAGCAAAGCCTATCCAGACTGTGCCGACCGGTTTTTCTTTTGTGCCGCCGGTAGGGCCCGCAATACCCGTTACAGAAATTGCTGCCTGCAATTGCAGGGCATCCTGTACTCCCTGTACCATTGCCAGTGCTGTTTGTTCACTTACAGCACCATGTTGCAGCAAGGTTTCGTGCGGTACGTGCAGTATGCTTTCCTTTACCTCATTTGCATAAGAAACAATGGTTCCTTTAAACCAGTCAGAGGAACCGGACACTTCAGTAAGCAGCATAGAAATGAGCCCGCCAGTGCATGATTCCGCCGTGCCGAGCATGTATTTCTTTTGGCGGAGGATTTCACCGAGTTCTAAAATTTGTGTGGATAATTCTGGAATATGCATATGATAACTCCCTGATTACTCGCTATCATTCCGTGAGTAGCATAGCAAGCAGTCCTTGCTAGAGACGCAGTTTGCACTGTAGAATGGCGTGAAGAACAGGAGGCATAAGCGGTGACAGATTTTCAGTCTCTTTCGGCATCCTTGAAGGGCGAGGTTATGGTGGATATCGCCAACGGGTACTTTGGTGCGCGTAAGGCTATTGATGACGAACGTGAATTTTTTGAGCGCGTCGAAAGCGATATCAGACTGGCGGAACAGCGCGCGTTAACTATCTGTGCTCAGTTGATGGCATTGTTGACCAGTGAACATAATATGGAAGGGCTGTTATATGTACTTGGTGTGCCGGTTGACTTTTTGCCTCGTGTAGAGTCTGCCGATCCTTGGCTGAGTATGAAGTTGCCTTTTGCCTTCACAGCAGAGGGGCGGTACGAAAAGTGTGTTCTTGAAACATATGAACGTATGCGTAACGCCTTTGAGTTTTTTTTGCATGGCACGCTGTATGAAAAAAAGGGTTCCTTAGAAAAGTATGGTAAGACAACGGGATTCTATCGATACATGGAATGGTGCACTGAGTTGAACGAGCACATTGCTAAAGTTAATCGGGATCACTCTCCGTCACAGGTTCTCAGTGTCGTACGCGGGATGGATGTGGACAAGGTGGCTAAACAGAAAGCGGTCGGAGCAGTGAACAGCAAGGCCGGATGCATCCCCGGAGAGGATATGTGTCTGACATTTGTTCCGTGTGAGGAATTTTCCGGAATGGTGCTTCCGGAACTTCCAGCGCTCAAAGCAAAGCTGGATAAAAGAAATAAGGTGTCATCTCTCATTAAGCAGTACGCTTCGGAAGTATACAAAAGTGACCGTGCAAAGGTTGAACAGCTGATTGAGATCTTGAAAAAGAATTAAAATTGCGTTTGAGAGGGCAGCGTTATAGCTCTTGCGGCATTATCTACAGTTTTCTCTGGTTATGCCGAAGAGTGTTGTATGCTGCCTTTTTGCGTTGTTTCGCCATAGATTGCGGAACAGGAGTAGAGTGGCAGTTGTTTTGTAAGAGATGTGATACAGGCTTACCGGAAGGCATGTTTATTTTTCAGGAGATAGTAATGCGCTGTCGATTTTTAGCTGTTTTTTTGGGCATTGCCCTGAGTGTATTTTCTTTTGTTGTTGTGCCTCAGGCATACGCAGAAGCGCCAATTAGAGTTACATATGGCTTTGACAGGGAGTTCCCGCCATTTTCTTTTGAAGAAGCAAAAGGAAAGGCTGTTGGCTTTGATGTTGACTTAATTCGCGCCATATTTAAAGGCCAGAACGTTAAGCTGGTTACACGTCCTCTTGTTTGGGATCATGTGCTTATGGAACTTTCTTCCGGCGCAATTGATTTGACCACAGGTATGGCAAAAACAAAGCAGCGTAGTCTGCTCTTCCATTTTTCAGAGAAACCGACGTTACCGATGAAGATTCGTCTGTTTACCAAAACTCCAAACAGAGTCGGGAACGTTACCTTGTTGCGTGGGCAGAAGGTGTCTGTAAAACGTGGGTCGTTCCAGCAGCGCGTTCTCGAAGAGTTTGGCGGAATGAATGTTAAGCCATTCGTCACAATGGTTGATGCAATCCATGCTCTTGGTCGTGACGAAGTACAAGCGTATTGTGGGCCGGAGGAGACAGCATACTACTATCTGAAGCGCTTTAAATACGGTGAAGTTAGTGCGGTGGGCAGTCTTTTGCGTGTTACAGAATCCTTTGTCGCGGTTAACCGTGATAAAGGACGTATTCTGGAAATGGTAAACAAAGGTTTCCAGCGTGTCGTTGCTACAGGCGAATATGATAGAATTTACCGAAAATGGTTTGTTCCTGAATTATATGAAGATGAATTGAACAAGCTGTTCGAAGCAGCTTCCGAAGCTGCAGTAAACGCGTATGCGCCATATTCTAAAGTTCCTGTAGGCGCGGCAGTGCTGACTCGTTCCGGCAAAACCTATGTGGGATGTAACGTAGAGACTGCTAAGGAAAATGTTTCTGCCATTAAGACTGCAATGCTTAAAGCAATTGCAGACGGCGAGTACGACTTCCGTGCTGTAGTAGCATTGGCTCCTGATGGTTCTGTTGTTGCCCCGACTGCTGAAGATAGGCAGTTTCTGTTTGAGTTCGGGCGTGGAATCCTTGCGGCTGTTGAGCCGGATAAAGGCGATGTGAAAATGATCATGGTGTCCCGGTTGTTACCGTACCCGATTTTGTCTGGTAACAAAGGTTTTACCTACGATTAATCTATAACGCTCCATAATTTCTGTACCTTGAAAAAGCCGACATTGTCGGCTTTTTTTATTTTTATAGAAAATGCGTAGCGTCCTGTTTACGTATAAAAATATATTTATTTTTAAATATGGCTAAAGTCGATACAGGGATGCCGATAAGATACTTGTATTCTTATAGCTTCGGGGAAGGTGTGTTTTATGTCGGTGCGGCTGTTTGAATACAATTAATAATGACGATGGTTGATTGAACAATCTGTTTTGTACATTTTCTAGCGTCTATTTTTAAATATATTTCTACAACGGCACTGTGTTAATACTGAGAATTTTATTTAGTATTACTCCCTTTGGCTAGAACCGAATTATAGGAATAGAGAGCTTATGAATATTAAACGCAAAGCCTCAAATTTTTTATTGGTGGGAATTGTAACAATACTGGTGGCTGCACCGGTGACGTATTATTCACTAACACATCTTGTATCTGCTTATAATGAGTTTACAGAACGGGTTGGAACCCGTCAGGACTTGCTGCAAACCATGAAGTCCGAGTTTGGTTATGGTGGTATTATACATAACTTTAAAAACTATGTACTGCGTGGGTCAGACAAGTATTACAATATGGTTATGGCTAACCAGAAGAAGATAGACAAAGCACTGCAAGAATATAAAGGGTTGCAGGATATTACTCCGGAGGAACGCGAGGCTCTTCAAAAATTAGAAAAGGTTGCTGTTCTGTACGATGAGAATGTCAGGCTCGTGAAGCGCCTTTGGAGTGAAGGCAAAACGCCTGCACAAATTGATAAGATAGCGAAAAGAAGTGATTATTTGGCGATTGAAGGGTTTGCCGTAATAGAAAAATATTACGACGAGTTGAAGGAACATTCTGTTGCAGAGTTTACAAGCTCTCTTTCTATGCTGCATTATATTCTAATTATGGGTCTCCTTATTGTAACTTCTGTGCTCATTACCGTGTGCCTTGGTTATGCAAAGACTGCCCGAGAGCTGAGTATTGTTTCCGGTGTAGCTGCGCATGTTGGTGATAATCCGGATGCAGTATATTCTTTAGATAATAGCCGTGCAGATGAGCTGGGAATGTTGGCTCAAGCGCTTACCAATATGGTTCAGAGTCTGCATAAGCAGATTCTGGATGCAAAAGAAAAGACTGCCGTTGCTGAAAAGAGCACCAAAGAAGCACTTGCTGCTCGTGCTCAGGTTGAAGCGCGCGAAGAGGATATTCAAAAGATTTCTTCCCGGATTATTGAGACTGCGAATAAATCCTCCGATGCTATGCGTTCTGTTGTGGCAACTACCGAGTCACTTACCGATCAAATCGGTCAGATAGAGTCCGGTGCACAAGAGCAACGCTCACGTATTTCAGAAACAGCAATGTCCATTGATGAAATGAACTCAACAGTTCTGGATATTGCCCGGAACGCGAGCGAGGCTGCAAAGAAAGCTGACCAGACTCGGGGACGTTCTGATGAAGGCGCAAAAATTATTGCAGAATTGAAAGATGCCATCGGATTTGTGGCACAAAGCGCAGAAAATCTGCGTGGTGTAATTACCGACCTCGGGGTTCAGGCAACGAATATTGGTGGTGTCATTTCCACTATTTCTGATATTGCAGATCAGACCAACCTGCTTGCTCTTAATGCTGCAATCGAAGCGGCACGCGCGGGCGAAGCCGGACGGGGATTTGCAGTTGTAGCAGACGAAGTACGTAAGCTTGCAGAAAAAACTATGGTTGCAACCCGTGAAGTTATTGATCAGGTCGGCGGGATTCAGCGCGGCGTTGAAGGAACTACTGCCGTTGCAAACGAAATGGACAAATCCGTGGAGATTACAACAAACGGCTCTGACAAAGCGCTTGTTGCATTGACAGAAATTAACTCCATGGCGATTGAAACAGCAGACAGTATCCGTTCAATTGCCACAGCGTCTGAGCAGCAGTCTGCAACCAGTGAACAGATAAGTAGCGCAGTGGTAGAAGTGAACACCATTGCAACAACCACCGCAGAATCAATGAGCGACTTCAGTCGTTCTCTATTTGATGTCCGCACACAGGCTGTTGAGCTTGAATCACTTATGGCTGATTTAAAACAGTAGGTGTGTATGGGGCATTGTTTTAGTGTTTGTGCCTCCGGCGGGCGGGCCTCTGTCAGAAGAACGTCCTCTCGAATGCATTGACGTGCAGAGTTTTCATTGCCCGTAACCAGTGCAGATCAACACTAAGCTATGTTAACAGAAAAGGATGGAGCAGTAGCTCCATCCTTTTTGTGTTTTGAGAAAGAGTTTCTCCAGACGTCGGGGATGTAAAAAAAGTGTGGCAGACTGACCTATGGCGTTAGGCTGACAAGCGTCACTGGAAGATGGTTAGACGACCGCATCGACCAACTAGACGTTGCCGCGATACCTGAACAGGGTACGGAGCACCTTGCGTGTAAACGGCGAAAAAACTTTTTCGCTGAGTATGGTTCCAGCTACCTTTTTGTTGATTTCGCCGAGTGTCGGATAGGGGTGAATTGCGCCTGCAAGGGTGGAGAGTGTCATTTTTCCACCGAGGATGGCGACCCATTCGTTTATAAGTTCACCGGCGTGGAGTCCGGCGATTTGCACGCCGATAACATGTCCTTTGCTGTCTTGCAGGAGCTTTAATTTACCGTTTGGCTGGTTTTCTGCAAGTGCGCGGTCATTTGATGCAAAAACTTCTGTATGAACCGTGTAGTCTATTCCGGCGTTTTGTGCGCGTTTTTCGTTATAGCCGATGGAAGCAAGTTCCGGATCACAGTAGGTCACCCACGGGAGCAGGGTGTAGTCTGCCTTACGCGGTATTTTGAACACTGCGTTGGCTATGACTATGCCGCCCTCGTAGCCTGCGGCATGGGTGAACTGATGCTTGCCGGTGATATCACCCACTGCATATATGTGCGGAACATTAGTCCGCATTCTGTTATCAACTGGGATACCTTTTGTTGAATATTCCACGCCTGCATTTTTGAGATTGAGCGCTTGCACTGAAGGGGCTCTGCCGAGAGCAACGAGGAGGCTTTCGCTGGTAATTTCCTGTGCGGGATGTTCTGTGGTTCCATAATGGACGGATATTTTTTCGCCGTTCTGGGTGACTTCTTCAATGCTTGTGCCTGTTATGACCCGAATGCCATCGTTGCGGAGGGATGTTTCGACAATTTCTGCCATGTCCGGATCTTCTTTTGAGAGAATGTGTGGAGAGCGTTGGAGCAGCGTGACCTTGGAACCTAATCTGTGAAGAGCTTGAGCTATTTCCACGGCGATAGGGCCGCCACCGATGACCGTGAGAGACTGCGGGAGCCTCTGTTGGGAAAAAATGGTTTCGTTAGTGAGATAATTGACAGAACCCAAGCCCTTGAACGGCGGGATTGAAGGGGCAGATCCTGCTGCTACTACAATGATTTTACCGGAGATGTGTTCAGGTGTTTTGCCGTCTGTGGGGGCAAGAGAGATAGTGTGCGGGTCTGTAAAAGAGGCAATGCCAAAGCGAATAACGGCTCCGAGCTTTTCAAAGCGTTCCGGAGAATCGTGCGGCTGAATGGTGTCGATAACGGATTTGATGTGTGCTGAGATTTTTGAAAAATCGACAGGTTCAAGTGCCGGAGCGGGTAGCCCGTAGTTTTCGGCTTTTGTCATCTGGTTGCGTACGTTGGCACATTTAATGAGCGTTTTGCTGGGCACACAGCCGTAATGAAGGCAGTCGCCACCCATGTGTTTTTCTTTTTCTATCAGTAATACTTTAACACCCAGCTGTGCTGCACCGGAGGCTACGGTTAGTCCTGCTGCGCCGCTGCCAATAATGATGAGATCAAAATCGTATTTTGCCATTTAGGTGTTCTCTTTTACTTTACGGATAATTTTTAAAAAATATTTTGCAAGTAAGGGAAAAATACCGAGAAGGGCGAAGGAAAGAATGTGCACAGGTTGGAGAATGTCTGAGACGTCATTGATAGTGGCAAGATGTTTTCCTGCATTCACATACACAGCAGTGCCCGGCAGCATCCCCAGTTGTGATACCCAGAAGTATGTTCGCAATGGCAGGGTGGTGATGCCCATTATGAGATTTATTGCAAAGAAGGGAAAGATGGGAACAAGACGAAGGGTGAAGAGGTAGAACGCTCCTTCCTTCTCGATTCCTTCGTTAATTTTCTTAATTTTGTTGCCGAATGTATTCTGAACCCAGTCCTTGAGAATATAACGGGATACAAAACAGGCGAGTGTTGCGCCGATAGTAGATGCGAACGATATGGCAATCAGTGATGTCCAGAAGCCGAATAAACCACCCGCAGCAAGGGTCATTATTGTAGCCCCGGGAATAGATAAAGCAGTGACAAGGATATAGAGAAGAATGAACCCGCCTACAAGTAGGATACTGTATTCTTTGTATAGTACCCTGAACGCATCCTGTTTTTCTTTAATGTATTCAAGTGTAAGGTAGTCTGTAAGGTTAAAGTACCAGACTGATGCCAGTAGAAGAGCAATTATTGTGATCAGGCTGATGCGTTTTGCTTGAATTGCAGTCATTCGGTTACCTTTTCATCGCAGGGTGATTGTTCGCTTTTCGTATAAGATGGTCAGCACCGTATTGAGCGGCTCCCCATAGACCGGCTTCCTCGTTAGCATTGAGTTTGATGGGGATATTGCAGAGCAGGTCCTTGTCTTGTTTATCGCCGAGGAACGATTTCATAAATTCGTTGTGTTCAATAATAATGGGATTTTTTGCGACAATGCCGCCCGTAACGTATAACCCGCCAAGGGCAAAAGTATCGAGTACAAAATTACGGCATATCCGGCCAAAAAATCGTGCAAACCACTCTAGAACAATTGGATACTCCGAAAAATGTGCAACAACCGCCTGGGAAGGCGCTGTCTTACCTGTGTGAAATTCAAAAAGGTATTCCAGACCTGAGCCGGTGAGTATGTTGTCTTGAATGATTTCGTTGTTGCCTGTTTTTTCACGTACAAAGGCTGCGAAATCAGTTTCTTCTTTAGTTGTGAACGGGAAGGCTCCATGACCGCCTTCAGATGGAACGGGTATGTATTTCCCTGTACCATCTGGTACCAGAAGTGATTTTCCAAGACCGGTGCCGGGGCCAAGGATTGCCACAGGGCAGTTTAGAGCAGGGGCACCCGCAGCAATTTCTACGGCATCGTCGAAAGCAGGAGTGAACGATGCGTAGGCTTGCGCAAGAAAGTCATTAATGAGCAGCGCATTGTTGCAGCACAGTTTTTTAGGAATCGCACCGAGATCAATATCCCATGCAATGTTCGGTGGGTCACATTTAGTGCTGTCCACAACGGGCCCTGCAACACCGAAGACCACCGCATCTGCTTCAGAGGGCTGCAACTCAAAGTTAGAATTTGCCAGCAGTTCCAGTAATTGTACAAAGCTGTCCGCAGCATTTGTTGAAAGCCAAATGCTTCGTACCAGACGTATGGTCTTTCCTTGTATAGTAAAGGCTGCAAAGCGGCTGTTTGTTCCGCCAATGTCAGCGGTTAATATGCGTTTCATAGTGTCGTATACTTAGCCTCCGTATGAATGTGCTTTACTGTAGTATACGTGTCTATGTGCAAATGAACTGTTATACAATGGTATAGTTGATTAAAAGTAATAACTAGTCGCAATAGTCATGTAAAGGCTAAATAAAAAAGCGAACCTGAATACTACAGGTTCGCTTTACTCTTTGTATGTCCGGAGTTGCTAGTCTTGCGCTGCAATCCAGTCAGAAGCTTCTTTAAGGTCAAGCGTTCCGGTGTATATAGCTTTTCCGGAAATAGCACCTTCAAGGTTGGCTTGCTTTGTGAGCGGGTACAGTGCCTTGATATCATCAAGAGTTGCAACACCGCCTGCAGCAATTACAGGAACAGACGATGTCTGCGCCAGTTTGGTAAGTGCAGGCAGGTTGACACCAGTCTGCATACCATCGCGGTCGATGTCGGTGTAGATGATGAAAGCTACGCCTTGTTCTTCCATGCGCGGGAGCACATCGTAGATAGTAAGGCCGCTGTCTTCTACCCAGCCTTTTGTTTTTAATACGCCGCCTTCTGCATCAAGGGACACACCGATTTTACCCGGAAATGCCTTGCAGATGGAGCCGAATAATTCAGGTTCCGTCAGCGCGATAGTACCGATGATCAGACGGGAAACGCCAGCGTCAAGATACGCTTTTGCGGTTTTCAGATCGCGGATGCCACCGCCGAGCTGAACAGGCATATCTACGCTGGAGCAGATGTTTTTAATAAGATCACGGTTGACTGGTTCGCCGGAAAAAGCACCATCAAGATCAATTACATGGAGCCATTTGCCGCCTTGTTCCTGCCATTTTTTTGCCATTGCTACCGGATCGGAGGAAAACACAGTTTCCTGATCGGCTTTACCCTGTTTAAGACGAACAGCCTGTCCGCCTTTAATGTCTACAGCAGGAAAAATTATCACAGACCAAGCTCCGTTATAGCCTGACGCATTCCTTCTTCAGCAAGCTGTTCAGCTGTAATCCAGTGACCTTTACGCTTGAACCACTTTTTAATGTTGAGAAGGTTTTCAGAAAGGCTTTCTTGGGTTTCTTCAAAATGAAAACGTGAGATTGAAGGCTCTTCAGCATCAACGCGTAATGTGTAGAAGTCCATATTAACACCCGCAGACTGGAATGCGCCCATATTGCCACCTTCGCGAGGTGTCCAGTCAATTACTTGCGGAATGATAAGAACGTCTGCCTTCATACATATGCCAACCTGATTCCAGAATTGTAACGCATTGAGCGGATCTTCTCTGTGTTGTGCCGTGGTAATTTCGTAACACTGGCTCGCAGCGGCACCGCTCGTATATACGCGGGTAGTTTCTGTCATCAAAAGTTTTTCAAAATCAGCATTCAGTTTGTCCAGAGTTTCAGCAGAAACTTTAAACTGGTCGGAAGGGATGTATC
Source organism: Halodesulfovibrio aestuarii DSM 17919 = ATCC 29578 (assembly GCF_000384815.1). Lineage (NCBI taxonomy): Bacteria > Pseudomonadati > Thermodesulfobacteriota > Desulfovibrionia > Desulfovibrionales > Desulfovibrionaceae > Halodesulfovibrio > Halodesulfovibrio aestuarii. The sequence continues at coordinate 62,549 of NZ_ARQF01000016.1, read as the reverse complement.
CAGCAAGCAATTCGCCAGTGGTGGTCGGCTGGGTAAAGTTTGCCAGCCCCATAGCTAATGGTGGTAATTGGGCAGGTGGTGTGGGTTTAGCGCAACCGCCAACCATAAACAAGCCAACTAGGCAAAGAATAAGGCCGGTATGACGAAGATGTTTATGCATTAATCAAGACTCCCTTTGGTGCTGAGTAGTTGGTTTCGGTCACAGGAAGCAGCCATGCGCAGAGCCAATCCTAAGCCTTTACATGCTGATTCGAGCAGGTGATGCCCATTTTTACCATAAAGGTAAGAAATATGCATGTTTATTCTTGCGCCATAACTGACGGATTTGAAGAATTCGCGCCACAGGTCAGACTCATCACCGGCAATAACAGGAGGCAATAGGTCGTCACCGCGATACACAAGATAAGGGCGACCGGAAATGTCGATGTTCACTTCAGAGATTGATTCGTCCATTGGCACTTTAGCCATGCCGATGCGGTTGATACCTTTTCGGTCTCCAAGAGCTTCGCGAAGGGCATTACCGAGGCAGATACCAATATCTTCGAGTGTATGATGTGCATCAACGTGTAAATCTCCGTCACAATGAATATGGAGATCAAAGCCGCCCCAGAATGCGATAAGGGTGAGCATGTGGTCGGCAAAACCCCAACCAGTTTTCACGTCTACATTGCTGGTTCCGTCCAGAGTAAGAGTCAGTGATACTTTGGTTTCACTTGTGTCTCTTGTAATGGTTGCGGTACGTTGAGTCATACGTTTACCTCAGATTTAGTCGGTAGATGGTTAAAAGCCGGGCAAAAGCCCGGCCTGTAGTACACCTAGTAGAGTGCAGGAAGGAGTCTGTTAAGACTCAGCCACTGCTTCATCATCTTCGGTGTCGTCGTCTTCCTCGGAAGGGCGGCGTTTGCCGAAGACTGCAGCGATGACAATTGAGATTTCATACAGAATCATCAATGGTCCCGCCATGAGAAGCTGGGATACAACATCCGGTGGCGTAAGGATAGCAGCCAGGACAAATGAGAAGAGTATAGCAAACTTACGTGCTTTACGCATCATTTCTGCTGTCACAATTCCTAATCTGCTCAGGAACAGGGCAAACAGCGGCATCTCAAAAACAAGGCCGAAGGCGAAGATCAGCTTCATCGAGAAGCTTAAATATTCGTTGAGCTTAAGCATGGCCTGAATGTGGCCTGTGTTAAAGCTCATGAAAAATTCAAAAGCAAACGGGAATACAATAAAGTAGGCAAATGCGCCGCCGCCTATAAAACAGGCAGCAGAGAAAAATGCGATTGGAATAATGTACTTACGCTCTTCTTCATACAGTCCCGGTGCAATAAATGCCCATATTTGGTAGAAAATATAAGGACTGGAGATAAAAAAGCCTGCCAAGGCGGCTACTTTAAGGTAGGTCACAAACGCTTCATGCGGCGCTGTGTAGATGAAAGAACTTTGGTCCGGCATTACCGCAACCATCGGCATTACCAGATAATCAAAGAGCTTTTCAGCAAAACTGTAACAGGCAAGACAGCCGATGATGATTGCAAAGCTGATGCGCTTTAAGCGCACGCGAAGCTCATCAAGGTGCTGCAGGAGAGTCATTGACTCTTCTTCTTCGTCTTCATCATCCTCGTCCTCATTATCCAACGCATTAATATGGTCTATCAGAGTAGGGGGAGTAGAAGATTCCTGTTCGTTATCATTAGAATCACCGTCGTCCGAGGCAGCATGTGCCTCGGACGCGGTGTTATCTATATCTTCGTCGTCATGATCATCTATGTGATCAGGACGGGAACCGTCTGAGAACTCTATCTCAGCAGAAGGATCAGAATCATCGCTTCCGTCTGCGTGCACATTGTCAGAAGTATCAGTCTCAGAAGACTCAACGTCTTCAATGTGCTCGTCATTGGAAGCAGTTTCGTCTGCTTCAGAAGGCTGAGCGTCATTTTTTTTATCAACGCTCATTACGCCTGTTCCTTCTCGGTCTTTTGGTCAGCAGTCTCTTTAGCTATCGGCTGAGCATCTTCTGCATTGTCGGGAGCTACTGCGAGGTTTCCGGTAGCGTCAGCTGTTGACGACTCGGCAGCCGGTTCAGGAGCAGATTTTGCTTCCGTTTTAGAGTCTTCGTCACCGAAAATTTTCTTTTCAGCAGCTTTTTTCTCTTTTGCGTGTTCATCTAATGCGATTTCAGTGTTGATAGTACGCTGAAAGTCAGTAGATACACGGCGGAATTCCGCAAGACCTTTCCCAAGTGTACGAGCCACTTTCGGCAAACTCTTAGGACCCAGCACAATAAGTGCTACAACAAGAATAACCAGTATTTCAGTAGTACCGATTCCAAACATGCAGTCACGCCCAATTAGCTAAGGTTGGCTTATTCCCACTCGATAGTGCTCGGTGGCTTGGAGGAGATGTCATAAACAACGCGGTTTACGCCATTCACTTCGTTAATGATACGGCTGGAAATTTTTTCCAGCAGTTCGGAAGGAAGGCGTGCCCAGTCAGCTGTCATAGCATCTACACTATCCACAATACGAAGGGCAATAACGTTTTCGTAGGTTCTGTCGTCGCCCATAACCCCAACAGTCTTAAGCGGCAGCAGAACAGCAAAGCCCTGCCACACTTTGCGATACCATCCGGATGCAGTCAACTCGTTCTGTACGATTTTATCTGCTTTTCTCAAAATAGTGAGACGTTCATCGGTAATTTCACCGATAATACGGATGGCAAGACCAGGACCAGGGAATGGATGACGCCAAACTACGGAGTCAGGCATGCCGAGTTCGATAGCAACTTTACGTACTTCATCTTTAAAGAGCTCGCGAAGCGGCTCGATGAGTTCAAGTTCCATATCGTCAGGCAGGCCGCCGACGTTGTGATGGCTTTTGATTACAGCAGAAGGCCCTTTGTGAGAGATAGATTCGATTACGTCAGGGTACAGGGTGCCCTGTGCAAGGAATTTAACGTTTTCAATTCGTGCTGCTTCTTTATCAAATACATCGATAAATTCGTAGCCGATGATTTTGCGTTTTTTCTCAGGATCTTCAACGCCTTCAAGTTTGGACAAGAAACGCTCACGGGCGTCTACAACAGTGAGGTTGAGGTCGAAGTGTTCGCGCAGGTAGCTGGAAACTTCTTCAACTTCGTTCTGACGCATGAGGCCGTTGTCAACAAAGATGCAGTGGAGACGATGACCGATTGCTTTGTTCAGAAGAACAGCAACAACGGTTGAGTCAATGCCGCCGGAGAGTCCGCAAACGACGTTGCCTTCAGGACCAACTGTTTCCTGACAATCTTTGATAACAGAGTCGATAAATCCTGACATTGTCCAGTCTGGAGTTATTCCTGCGATCTTGAAGAGGAAGTTGTTGATCATGGTGTCGCCACCTTCGGAGTGATGTACTTCCGGATGGTACTGGAGAGCGTAAATGTTTTTCTCTACGCACGCCATAGCTGCAACTTCAAGAGTCTCGGTAGAACCGATGATCTCGAAACAAGGCGGCACAGCTTTAACCTGATCGCCGTGAGACATCCATACACGTAAGGATTCTTCACGGTTAAGGTCAGCAAAGAGAGGGCAGTCTGCAGTCATTTTAAAGTCTGCAGGACCGTATTCACGAGTCTCAGAGCTTGCAAGTTTGCCACCCATGTTGTGCGCGAGAAGCTGCATGCCGTAGCAGATACCGAGTACTGGTACGCCAAGCTCAAGCAGACCCATGTCAAGAGTAGGTGCGTCTTCATCGCCTACGCTTGAAGGGCCACCGGAAAGAATCACAGCAGAAGGATTCATTGCTTTGACTTCTTCAGCTGTAACGATGCAAGGGTGAATTTCAGAGTATACGCCCGCTTCGCGTACGCGACGTGCGATAAGCTGAGTAAACTGAGAGCCGTAGTCAACAATAACGACTTTGCTAATTGCGTCCATAAGTTCCTCTAGAAAGAGAGATTAGTTCTCAACTCGGTAGTTGGGAGCTTCTTTCGTAATGATAACGTCGTGAACATGAGATTCACGAAGACCTGCAGTAGAAATTTCCACCATTTTGGAAACCTCAGGCATGTCAACAATAGTTTTTGCGCCAATGTAACCCATACCGGAACGAAGACCACCTAAGAGCTGGTATACGGAGTCCTGAACAGGGCCTTTGTACGGCACGCGTCCAACGATACCTTCAGGAACAAGTTTTTTGCTCTTTTCCTGGAAGTAACGGTCTGAGCTACCAGCTTTCATTGCATCGATGGAACCCATGCCGCGGTAGTTTTTGTAACGACGACCCTGATAAAGAACAGTTTCACCCGGGGATTCGTCAGTACCTGCGAAGAGTGAACCGATCATGATAGAAGATGCGCCGACGCACAGAGCTTTTACAATGTCGCCGGAGTATTTGATGCCACCGTCAGCAATGATGTGACGGCCAAATTCTTTGGCTGCTTTACAGCATTCCTGAACGGCTGTGATCTGTGGAACACCAACGCCCGCAACAATTCGAGTAGTACAGATGGAGCCAGGGCCGATGCCAACCTTAACGGTGTCTGCGCCAGCTTCGAACAAAGCTTTTGCACCTTCGTAGGTCGCGACGTTGCCGGCAATAATCTGCGCATCAGGGAAGGAGGTGCGAATAGATTCTACAGCTTTAAGAATGTTCAGTGAGTGGCCGTGTGCAGAGTCAAGAACGAGAACATCAGCACCTGCGTCGAGCAGACCCTGAGCGCGTTCTTTACAATCTTCACCAACACCGAGGGCTGCTGCGACACGAAGACGGCCGTTCGCATCTTTACATGCCTTAGGATATTTAATTTCTTTCTCAATATCCTTCATGGTAATGATGCCCTGCAGGGTGTTGTCATCGTCGACAACAAGCAGTTTTTCAATGCGGTGCTTGTGCAAGTGTTCTTTTGCCTGTTCCAGAGTGGTGCCAACAGGAACAGTTACAAGCTTGTCTTTGGTCATCATGTCAGAAACAAGAGTTTCGTCAGGATCGTCGACGAAACGAACGTCACGGTTGGTGATGATACCAACGAGGTTTCCGTTTTCAACGACAGGAAGGCCGGAAATTCTGTAAGTAGACATAACTTCGAGAGCCTGAGTGATGGTCAGGGTAGGCTCAACGGTCACAGGGTCAAGAATCATTCCGGATTCAGATTTCTTAACCTTTTCTACTTCGAGGCACTGCTGCTCAAATGGCATATTTTTGTGAATAACACCGATGCCACCGTGTCGGGCCATTGCGATGGCCATGTCAGATTCGGTGACGGTATCCATTGCTGCTGAAATAAGTGGAATGTTCAGTGCGATGGAATTTGTGAGCTTGGTGGAGAGGTCCACCTGATCCGGCGTGGCTTCAGAATAACCTGGAAGAAGCAACACGTCGTCAAAAGTCAGTGCTTTGCCTAAGATTACGCTCATTGTGTGGGTCTCCAAATAAGTTTTGGGTAGCTATTAAAAAAGGCCACAGTAGCGTAAATTCACGCGTTTAACCGGCCTGGAGTTCAGTACTTTCTTCCCTAGTGTGTTTAGGCGGATAGTACTTTAGGTAATCCCGTTAGCGTATGCGCCCTTTGATTCTATGTCAACGGTTGATTATACTTTTTAGTAGTAGTGAAACCGATTTCGTAGGGACTATACCATAAAATCTTTAAAAGATGATCTGATACAGCATGAGACAAATGGGCTTCATGTACAATACGTATCGGGTATAAAAAAAGCGCATTGCAAGTGCAATGCGCTTTGTGCGTTAGTGTAATCTGTTAAATTTATTTGTCATTGAGTTCTTTTTGCGCAGCGGCTTTAAGATTTTTATTGGCAGATGAGGAAACAATCTTTTTAAACTGTTCGTTACCCTCTGCTGGTTTATCCAGATAGTACTTAAGCAGTACCCCCAGATTATAGCGCGCAGAAGGATCATCTGCAATAGCAATAGAGGTCTCAAAAGCTTTAGCTGCTTTGCTGTAGCTTTGCAGCTTAAAGTTGGCCATGCCGAGCATGTAGAACAGGTGCGCGTTATTCGGCTGGGCTGTAATGCCGCGCTGGATAAACATGCGAGCCTGACTGTATTCTCCATCATCCATAAAATGCTGGGCAATTTCTTCAAGCAGCTTCACATTGTTTGCGTCTTCTTTGAGCTTGCCCATAAGCTCTGCAATGTGTGCAGAGCTATCGTTTTTAGCTTCTGCGGAAACCGTGTTGCGAGGCTGGACAACTTTGGTCAGGCTCGGGTGCTTGGTACGGTAAAAGCTCGAGGTAACGAGCATTACAGCAAATCCCAGAAGGATTGCCGCAATGAATATTTTTGCAACCGTAGTCGGTTGCCTCATTGGAGCATTAGTCATTCAGCAGCTCCATTTGGCGAACGCGTTTGCTTAACTCGCAATGTTTGCGTGCGATAAAGAAGAGGTAGCCTGCAATGCCTACCCAGACTGCAACGTTAGCCATGAGGAGCCAGTTGGAGCTTTCCATGATGAATCTCCTTGAGTGCCTTGTAAATTCAGGCGGTTATTTTTTGTAGTGTTTTGTTAACTTCTCAATGCGGTCTGTAAGAGCCACCTGAGATGAACGAATACCCACAAGAGCTGCACAAATAAGGCCGAAGCAGACCGCACAGATAATAACTGCAAGGTTCGTCATAAGAGGCCAGCTAAAGCTTTCCATTGTGAATGCCCTTCTGTTTCTTATTTATTCAGATGGTTAAAGTTCGTCATGTGTTGTCAGATTATCAATACGGTCAGAGAGCGCCATCTGCGAGGAGCGGATGCCTACAAGGGTGGCCCAGATAAGACCGAAGCAGAGAACACAGACGATAGCCGTAATTTTCATTTCCGGTTCCAGTCCACCTGTTTTGCTGTTGAATACAGCCGGGTGGATAGAACGCCACAAACGGGCGGAAAGGAAAACAAGCGGTACATCAATGAACGCGGCAATGCCGACAACAGAGCTGACCACAGCTTTGCGTTCTGTAGAAAGGGACATGGAACGCAGAATTAGGTAGCCTGCGTATACGAACCACATAACGAGGGTCGTGGTGAGACGCGGATCCCATGTCCACCAGACACCCCAGCTGTGCCGTCCCCAGATCATTCCGGTGACCAGAGCCAGTCCGCTGAAAAGAACACCCACTTCTGCTGATGCTGCTGCGACATTGTCCCAGAAACGCTTGCGGGTTTTCAAATACATAATGGAGGCAACGAATACACAGAAGAAGCTGAGGAGTGACCACCATGCCAGCGGCAGGTGAGTGTAAAACACCTTCTGCACTATGCCCATTACCTGTTCAACAGGGGCATACTGGTAGATGAGGTACTGGCTTAATGCCATCGCCGGTGCGGCCAGAAGCGCCACAGGTGCTATCCATTTTGTTCGCATTATATCCTCTGTAACTGTTATCTGCATCTCTGACTGTTTGATTTATATAGCAAAACAGCCAGTTACTGACAAAGTTTTTTCCTATTGGGAGTGGGACAATTCAGCGCAGCGGAAGCGCTGTTGTCTTCAACCCTATTCTTCTCCGCTGTAAATGTAGCCGAAGAGCAAAAGCCCCGCGGCACCGAACAGCGCATCAAACGCACAGGCAATGCCGAGCCAGTCCCCGAATCCTTCCGGAATGATACCGGAAAAAGCGGCAGACCCGACGCGTACACCTGCAAGCAGAATAGGAATAAGTAACGGGAACAGAATGATAGAGAGTAAAGACTCTTTGGCAGCCTGTCCCTGTGAAAGCGCACCAAGCAGTGCTCCGAGCAAAATTAATCCAAGGTCAATGGCAATGAGCATTGCCAGCCCTATATGCCATAAGTTGGATACAGATTGACCAAGAAAAACGATTGTTGCCGGTAGAAATACTGCCTGCGCACATAAAAGAAGAACGAAACCGCCGAGGGCTTTGCCTATCCAGACCGACTGCACAGGGGCAGGGGAAAGGAGCAGGCCGAAGCGTGCGCCGTTTTGTTCTTCCAGACTGAATAACGTATTAAAGATAAGTACCTGACAGAATACTGAAGCCAGCCAGAAGATGGCAGCAGCAGCCTGTGCACTCATTTTTTCACCGATCTGCTGAGACAAACTGAATACAAAGATAAGCAGTAAGCCGAGTAGAAGTGCCTGAATAAGTCCTGTTCCTCGTGCAAGCACAAGTTTCAGGTCTTTTGCGGCAATGGAAACAGCTGCTTTTAACATACCGCCTCCGGTGTGTAGCCCTGTGCTTCGCCAAAGTATTCAACCTTCTTATCACGGATGGCGAGTACTTTGTCGGCGCGCACGAGGTCGGAAGCAACGGAGTGGCTGATCCACACAAGCCCCGCACCGCGTTCTTTTGCAGCAGCAATTTCGTTATGCAGGATGTTCATAGAACGGACATCCAGTCCCGTACCCGGCTCATCAAGCAGGATAAGGGACGGCTGGAGCAAAAATACACGGGCAAGATTCAAACGTTGCGCCATGCCGCGCGAGAAACAACCTGCGCGCTCGAATGCAAAGCGTTTAAGCTCTACACGATCAAGTGCGGCAAGCAGTGTGTCCTCGTCATTTTTCTGCCCGTGAAGGGAAGACCAGAAGGACAAGTTTTCAAGGGCTGACAAATCTGGATAAATGAAGGTCTGATGTCCCACGTATCCAATACTGTCATTTTCTACTGTAAGCTTTACCTCTCCGGCTGTAGGCTCGGAAAGGCCTGCCATAATCTTGAGCAAGGTTGATTTGCCCGCGCCGTTAGGACCGGCCAGTATTGTTACTGTACCCGGTTCAACCGTGCAGGAAACATCCTTGATGATTAGACGGTTGCCATAAAATTTAGCAACCTTGTCCAGTTTAAGCAGCATCCGTTACCTTTTCAGATTTGCGGAATCTGGTAAATCCGATGAACGGGAAGAGGCACATAAGCGTACCACCAATCCAGAACCAGTTAACCATCGGTTCAATACTCAATTTAACAGTGATATTGCCTTGAGAGTCTGCCCCGAGGAGGGAAGAGTAAAGCTCTTCACCGAAGGACGGGATAATGGATACTTCTGCGAAGGATCTGTTTTTGCCGAATTTGTTGTAGAGGCGGCGCTGAGGTTCAAGCGTTCCAACAAGCTTGCCGTCTTCATAAACGTCAATTTCGGCTTGCAGGAAAACATATCCCGGTGCCTGACCTTCATACAGTTTTTTGTATTTGAATGTGTATTCTTGAAGTGCAGCAGTTCCGCCATGACTGATCCTAGTCTGAATTTCCTGCTTGTACGAACCGGAGAATGCAATACCGATAACGATAAGTGCAACACCGATGTGCACACCGTATGCGCTAATGGCCCGGTTGCTTTTGCGTACAGAAGCGTCTGTCGCAAAGAGCAGAACTATACCGGCGATACACCCGGCAGCGGAACCTACAGCAAGGATGGAAACAGGAATCTGGTATCCGGCAATGTACATGCCGGCACCTGTAGCGATAAAGACAGCAGTAACAGTGCCAAGCATTATTGTACTTTTAACGCCGCCTTTCCATTTCATCCATGGGCAGATCATCAGCAGTACGGAGATGACGGCTGCCAGAGGCATACAGACTTTGTTATAGAAGTTTTGATCAAGTCCCTGCGGGTTGCTTGTAAAGAACTTGGAGAATACCGGCCACATTGTAGCAATGAGGATGATAACACTAAGTGCAATAAGGAACCATGCAGCTACCAGCAGCAAACCTTCACGGCTGAAGAGTTCAGCCATCGGTTTTGCGTTTGGATTTTTGCAGGTTGCCGTTGCAAACAGGGCCAACGCGGTAAAGAAGATAATAAAGATGAGCAGTGGAGTTCCGACGCCACCGTCACCGAATGCGTGTAAGGACTCAACAACACCGCTGCGTACAAGGTAGGTGGCGAACACAGCGGATATGGTTGTGAGCGCAACAAGGAAGGTGTTTGTTCTGTGCAGCTTGCCTCTGCGGGTCTCGATAACAGAGGTATGCAGGAATGCAGACCCGACGAGCCAAGGGATAAGCGATGCGTTTTCCACTGGATCCCATGCCCAGTATCCGCCCCAGCCAAGTTCCATGTATGACCACCAGCAACCGAGGATAATACCTGCGGTAAGGGTAAGCCATGCAAACAGAATCATGTTGCGGGACGCATCTGTCCAGCTTCCTTCATCGTGCTGGGAACCGTTGAGAGCCTGAGCAAGAGCAAGACAGCTAGGGATAGTGAAACCACCATACCCGAGGAACAGAAGCGGCGGATGAAAAATCATGCCCGGATTCTGCAACAGCGGGTTCAATCCGTTACCGTCAGCGGGAATAGGGCTGATAAGCTCAAACGGGTTGGACCATGTGGTCAACAGGAATAAGAAGAAACCGATAAACGTAAGGAAGAGCATCCAGAACCACATTTTAGTGCCGTCTGAAAGCGCTTTGTACGCGTTAGTGTAACAGAAAATAATGCCGCATAACGCAACTGACCATGCCCAGAAGAGCAAGGAACCGGCCTGACCGGCCCAGAAGGCGGTTACGCGATAGAAAAGCGGAAGATCAAGGCTGGTATAACTTGATACATAGTAATTAGAGAAATCAAAGTTAATCAGTGCCCAGAGAAGAATTAATGAACTCAGAGTGATGAGAGTTGTAATCATCATCTGCGATTTTTCGATCCAGTGCAGCAGGGTAGAGCGTCCCTGCCAAATCTGCAATGCAGCGACTGCGCCGAAGCCAATGGCAAACAGCAAAGACGCCACAAGCAGCAAAAATGCTAAGAGATGCATGATGCTCCTTCAGCCGATAAACGGCGACGTGGGGGAAGTAGTACAGGTGGAATAGAACGGATGTGCAGCCGGCTATTCCCTATTTTTCTTTTCGTACTTCGATGGACATTTTGTCATAAGCGTACGTGCTTGAAACGCTTTTGTTGCGTCATCAATATTACCTTCAACAATGACTTCAGCACCGGCTTTGAAAGTATCCGGTACGGCTCCATCGTATACAACAGGTAATACGAGTTTCTTATCTTTTGCATCTTCGAGAATGAAGGTAACGCCCAGTCCTTCCTCATGTCGCTCAATTTTGCCAGCCTTAACGGTACCGAAAAGACGGGCAGAACCAAGCTGGTCCGGTGTCATTGCCAAAGCTTCAGAAACTTCCAGGAAGTATACGCTGTTTTGTGAAAAACCGGAGAAAAGCAGATACCCGACGCCTCCTAAAAAAAGAAGCAGGGCAGCAATATATACGCTTTTGCCGTTTTTCTTTGCCATAGTGTCTCCTGACAGTGTCGATTTTATGGACAGAAATGTCCTGTGCTATCTGAGCCATTCTCCCCCGGATCAGATGCCTTTTTCGAATAATTGGTTTAATGCCTCATTGCAACAAATAGTTTTGGGTAACAAAAAGCTGTGCTCTGTTTCGTTGCAAGTGCGGTAGTAAAGAGAATCCGGTTTTGTGTGGCCGCGAGTTGTAAAGTATGATTTGATATACCTTACTATTAACGGGTTATCAATTTGTCCTTACCCAGCTGTTTTCTTTTGCTTCTTGCCAGCAGCTGCATATCATCTACACGGTCTGTTTCGTCAACAATCTCTGTGCCGAGAATTTCCTCAAGCACATCCTCAAGAGATACAACACCGCTCACTCCGCCATATTCATCGATAGCAACGAAGAGATGTTCTCTGCTTTCAAGGAAGTTTCTAAGCACTTTATCAAGCGTGACGGAATCCAGCACAAAGTTTACGGGGCGTACCAGCGTTGAAAGCTTGGTTTCTGTGCGACCCGCAGCAAGTTCTTCATAAATAAAGCGGCGCATAACAATGCCGACAATATCTTCATTATTTTCAGCGTATACCGGAATACGGCTGTAGTGTTTAATGTCCAGTACCTGTTGTGCCTCTTTTACAGTGATATCGACAGGTAGAGTAAACGTTACTGTGCGCGGGGTCATAACTTCGTGCACATGTTTATGGTCAAGTGAAAGGATGTTCTGGATGGATGCCGCTTCACTGGAATCGATTTCGCCAGCATTACGGGACAGGCTTACAATGGCGCGGATATCGTCTTCAGTGGCATTCGGCCCTTTATTGGAAGACGTAAGTTTGTGCGTCATCCAGGAGCAAATGTAAATGATCGGGCTGAGCATGATGACTAAGCCGTTCAACGGCCGGGCAATAACGCCGCTTAACTGTCGGGCATAGGATACACCGAGTGTTTTGGGAACAATCTCTGAAAAAAGCAGAATGCTGACAGTAAAGCCGACTGCAAAGTACGGCATGTACTCCGCTCCGTAGACCTTGGTAAACGCCGCGCCTGCCAGTGTAGCACCGGCAGTATTGGCAACAGTGTTCAAGGTAAGAATTGCGGTGATCGGGCGTTCAACATCGCTGCGGAGTTTAAATAGAGTTCTGCCAGCTTTTGAACCGGAACTTCGGAGCCGTTCAATATGACTCCATGGGACGGAGTATAAAATAGCCTCGGTAATAGAGCATGTTGCCGAAATAACAATTGAAAATGTTACGGCGGTTATTAACTCAAACATGTAGTTCCTTCAGGTAGATTTAATATATAGTAGTAATTGCGGGTGTACCGGTAGTTTGCTGTCATGTATGCACTATCTTTGGGCAAGTTGCTACCGTATTGTGGGGGGAGTTTTTCTGTACCCGTATGCAAGCCCCTTTCGGGTGCTCGCTATAATAACGCTCGAAATTCGCATTCGGCTGGCACTCCTCCTTACCTTTCCCCGCTTACAGATAATTATTATTAACTTACTAAGGAGATAGCAATATGTTAACGATGCAAAAAAAATTACAGTATCATACAAAAAATTGAAAGGGGGGTGTGTCTATCTGGTTGGCGTTATTCAGTATGTGATTCTACCTCATTTTCTTGCAAAAAATAGAATGCCGTGCGAAAGAGTCGCGAACGCTATTCCAGTATAACTGATAACAGAAACTCAGGGAAAAAATAAATGGCGCAGATTAAAAATATACTGCTCGATCGTGATGGTACTGTGATTGTAGATAAACATTACTTATCTGATCCGGAAAAAGTAGAACTTATTCCGGAAGGGGGCAGAGCTCTTGCTGCACTCCAGCAGGCAGGAATGCGCTTGTATATTGTCACGAACCAGTCCGGCATCGGGCGTGGATATTTTACAGAAGATGATCTGCACGCATGTACCGTTCGACTTGATGAACTTGCAGAGTTGTTCGGCGCGATGATTGAGGATACTGTTTTTTGTCCGCACGCACCTGAGGAAGAATGCGATTGCCGTAAGCCTCTTACGGGAATGTGGTCTCAGCTTAAAGATATGTATGGGTTACTGCCGGAAGAGTCTGTCATGATCGGAGATAAGCAGGCAGACATTGATCTTGGTAAAAATGCCGGATTAGCCGCATCCATTCTGGTGCTTACAGGCAAAGGTGAAAAAGAACGCCAGAAGCTGGAGCTTCCCGAGGTTGATGAATCTACCGGATATGTGACGGTTTGTACTGAAAATGGCTGGATGCTTGCCGTTGCTAAAGATCTTTCCGCAGCAGTACGCTGGATTGAGAACGAATTGGCACAAGGGGACAACTAGATGGGCAGAATAGGTATATGGAATACCGCTTTTCTTGGTGATGCTGTTCTTACACTTCCGCTCATACGGACTGTGAAAGCTGCATTTCCGGATTCTCCGATAGATTTCTATGTCCGTAAGGGCGTGGAGTCTCTTTTTTCTGCCCAGCCGGAACTGGATAATGTGTACGCGTACGACAAGCGCGGTTCACAGAAGTCTTTTTTTTCTGCCCTGTCTTATGGTCGTGAACTCGCCAAAAAAGAGTATTCTCTATGGATTTCAGCGCATACCAGCCTTAGAAGCGGTGTGATTGCACGCTGGACATCTGCCCATACCCGCATCGGCTACAACAAGCCTATATTTAATAACTGGCTCTACACCACCACTGTGGATAGAAAATTTTCAGAGCTGGAAGAAATTGAAAGGCTTATGCAACTTGTAAAGCCGCTTTCCATTGCAGAAACTCTTGACTGGCCGGAACTGGTTTTGCCGCAAGCAGCATATGATGATGCGGATGCGTTCTGGAAAAAACACATAACTTCTCCTGTGCTCGGGGTTAATCCCGGCTCTGTGTGGGCAACAAAGCGCTGGCCTGCCGAGTATTATGCGGAGGTGGTTGCAAAAGCCATTGATGCGGGTGCTCAGGTTATGGTGTTTGGAGGGCCCGGTGAAGAATTAATGGCTCAGGAAGTTATAGAGAAAAGTGGCGCGCAGGATTCTGACAGCCTTATTGATCTTTCCGGTGCGCTTTCTCTGGTACAGTTAGCTGCGTATCTGAATAAACTTACCTGCTATGTGACAAACGACTCCGGCCCGATGCATATTGCGTGGGCGCAGCGGACGCCTTTGACAGCTATTTTCGGCCCAACAGTCCGTGAACTTGGATTTTTTCCCCGTGGTGAAGCTTCAACCGTTCTGGAAACAGAACTTGCATGTCGTCCCTGCGGTCTGCATGGGTCTAACTCCTGCCCGAAAGGGCACTTTTCCTGTATGCATTCCATTACACCTGAAATGGTGTGGAATGACGTTGAGAAAAAGTTGTTTGTTTAGGGAAGATATATACAACAAACCTGCCTTGAATATGCTACACTGCTTGCAATATTAAGGAGGTTTGTATGGTTGTTTGCAGTGAAATGAAAGTAGGTGATGTGTACTATTGTACGTCATGCCATTTGGAAATAAAAGTTTTGAAAAGCTGCGCCTGTAAGACCGATGGCAATGTGGAGGAACGATGCTCCGTGCCATTACAGTGCTGTGGTAAGCCGCTTACAAAGAAATAAGTAACATTGGGTTCATTCCAATGTAACGATTGAGAGGTAAAGAGAGTAGAACGTATAGTTCTACTCTTTTTTTATGTCATAGGAATAACAGGTAAAAAAAGAGTATGCTTACAGGATACTGATAGGAGGCACCCGTGAGTATACGAAATCAGATTTTCGTTGCGTTGGTTCTTATTTTACTTGGCTGTTTGCTCGTTAATGTGAGCAAGGCCGCAGAAAAAGTTCCGCAGATTCCGGCTCATGCTTCAAGTGCACAGGTAGATGCTATCCTTGCGGGAATGAGCGACGAACAGGTGCGGGCGTTGCTTATTGAAGAATTGCGTAAGGAAGCGGTGGAATCTCACGCTACAAAAGGTGATAAAAATATAGCGCTGACGTTTAACGCGATGCTTGCACGGGTGCACGACAGGTTTGAGTATTTGTTCGGGGATGCTGCACAAACAGCTAAGGATATACCGGATGTTGTTTTTAAAGCAGTAAGCGGTAGCGGTAAAGTGCCGATGATGCGTCTGGCAAGAGGAATCGTTGTGCTGACTCTTGTGTGGATTGCTGTGCGCTTGTTGTACCGCAGAAAGACGCAGCGTTTGCGGAAAATTATAGAAAACACACCGGTTGAGTGGGGCTTTTTTAAAAAAGGTCTGCGACTGTGCATGCGGGCCGGTCTGGATTTGTTGGGAATTGTGTTTTCAAGCGTCGTTATTCTTGGACTGTATCTTTTTTATTATGAGCACAGCAGCGCGGCAAAGCCCATAATAGTTTCATGGTTTATTGCTGTTCTGCTGGTAGATTTTGTCGGGCTTCTTGCCCGATTTGTGCTGGTTCCGAAGGCTGAAGGGCTCAGGTATCTTCCGTTGTCAAATGAAACAGCCATGACTGTGTATCATTGGATATTATGGATAAGTCGTATCGGTGCTCTTGGTTTGCTCATTTCATTTCTTATCCTGTTGCAAGGGGAAGCAGAGCGTTGGTATTTGTTGTCACTTGCGGTTACCAGCTTTGTTGTAGTGTGCGGCATATCGTTATTAATCGTATGGGAAGCCCGTAACGGCACTGAGGCTTTGCGGAGGAATGCAACTCCGGGGTCTTTGCGGTTTCAGCTTGCGGGAATATGGCATGTAATGCTGGTGACAGGGCTTTTCCTCGGCTGGATATTCTGGCTTATTATCCTAATGGTGCGAGGCTCCGGTGCTGTTATTCCGGCTATAGCCACGATATTGGCTGTGCCGGTATACTGCATTGCAAACTGGCTTGCGCAGCAGCTTGTAGACTGTATGAGCAGTCTTGCTTTGCAGACAGAAGGATGCCACCTGATTGAGGGTGAAGGTGAAAAAAAGGATACGCCTGCGGAGTCTACAGTACACGAAGATATGCAGCCGGAGCAGGCATCACAGATTTCGGATAGCACCGGAACAGAGTCAGCCAGAGAAAATGTTTCAGACCCTGCCGAACCTTCTCAGCATCCGCTACAAACTCCGCATATTACTACAGCCATGCGTTTTCGGAATATGCTCAAGATCAGCTTCCGGATAGGTATTTTTTTATTGCTGTTCATGGGCTTGCTTTACGTATGGGGCGTACCTGTCCGAATGGGGTTGGATACCGCACGTTCGTTTATCGGAATTCTGTTCACCATTGTTGTGGCGTATATTGTCTGGGCGCTAATAAATGTGGCTATAGAGCGAAAAATCAGCGGGCATGCCGCAGATTCTGAAGGAGACAGCGGTAATGCTGGCGGGGACAGGTTTGCAACGCTGCTTCACTTGTTCCGCAAGTTCCTTTTCGGTTTTCTGCTTGTTGTCGTGTCACTCATCATTTTGTCATCCCTCGGTATCGACATCACCCCGCTTCTGGCAGGTGCCAGTGTGTTCGGTCTTGCCATCGGTTTTGGTGCACAAACTCTCGTAAAAGATATTATCTCCGGAATTTTCTTCCTGATGGATGATGCATTCCGCGTGAATGATTACATCCAGATAGGAAATTCAATGGGTACAGTGGAGGAGATATCTATACGTGCTCTGAAACTGCGCCACCCGCGAGGGTCTCTTTTCACTATTCCGTTCGGAACCATCAGTTTTGTTACGAACATGTCGCGCGGTTTTGCTATCATGAAACTGCCGTACCTTGTGCCGTTTGATACAGACGTGAACAAAATTAAGAAGATTATGAAGCGTATTAACAAGGAAGTGCGTGAAGACCCGGCACTCGACGCCTTACTCCTCGATGACATTAAGTCCCAAGGCGTCAAATCTATCGAACAATACGGACTGCGCATGCGCGTGAAGTTTATGACGGTGCCGGGCGGACAGTGGAGTATCAGAAAAGTCGTATATGAAAAAATGCGTAAGATATTTAAAGAGGAAGGCATTGAATTCGCGCGTCCAACCGTAGGCGTGCATGTGCCTGAGGGAGCAGATTTGACTCCAGAGCAAACCAGAGATCTTTCGGCTGCCGCGCAGAACATGGCAGATGAAGCCGCAACGGCGGAAGCAAAGGCCAAGGGAACGACCTGATACATGAGTTCATGTTACAGACGGTTGTGTTGTTTTTGATGGTTGAGAAAATCCTTTTTGAACAGTCTCCAGCACTAAGATCGAGTGTGTCTTCTGTATCATCATCTTTCTTTTCAGCGGGTTGTGACAAGTTTGTCGCAGCCCGTTTTGTCGTTGTTTGTTTTGGTTGAGAGAAAAATTTCGCTGGATGCTCTTTTTCATATGTTGACAATGCCGGTTCCCAAATCTATTGACTAGTCAACGAGTTGGAGAGAACTATGCTTTTAGAAAAAATGGAAGAGTTCGAACAGGGCTCTGTCGGGCGTCGGGTTTCCATGTTGCATCGCTTGTGCATGGTTAATGTATCAGGCCCTTTATCTGAGCTTGGAATAGGTAGCGGAAAGCTGCCTTTTTTAATGAAAATACAGAATTGCGAAGGAATTATTCAGGAGGATTTAACCCAATCCTTATGTCTTGACCGGGCAGCAACGGCGCGAGCTTTACAGGATCTCGAAAGCAAAGGACTGGTCTACCGTGAAGAAGATCAGCAAGATCGCCGCAGAAAACGCGTTTATTCTACGGCCAAGACTAAATCGTTACGAAAGAAGCTTATCGCTATTCTTAAAGAGCATAACGAAGCGTTATTCACTGGGTTTGACGATGAAGAACAACTTCAGTTTATCAGTATGCTGGATCGTCTTATCGAAAATATGCATGTGAGATTGGGTAGATAATATTATTCAATAGTAAGAAGGCACAACAAAGACGTGAGTTGCATCTACTTTCAGGTGGTTAGTGTCATCATTCGGGGTATTGAATTCAGATCTTCCATTCAGAAAATGTAAAGAGCAATAGAAGGTAATTTACTATGTTACGTAGTAGATTGCTAAATTTAACGAGTATGTTTCATGTATAAAAGTAGAAATATGTTTAAAAGGGTCGTTGTATTTGTTTTAGGGCTTTTTGTTATGGCGTTGGGTGTTGCTTTATCTGTTAAGGCAGATCTGGGAGTATCACCTATTTCATGTATTCCATATGTATATAGTTTAACGTTCGATTTCAGTCTGGGCGAACTAACTATTCTTATGAATATATTATTCATCATCATACAAATTTTAATATTACGTAGAAAATATTCTTTGCTGCAATTGGTTCAGCTTCCTGCAATAACAGTATTTGGTTTTTTTATTGATTATGCATTAACTCTGGTTGGTGGCATCAATGTCTCCTCTTACGGGTGGCAGCTCTTTTGGTGTTTGCTTAGCTGCGTTGTTATCGCATTTGGTGTGTTCCTTTTAGTAAAAGCAAACCTTACATATCTTCCCGGTGATGGTTTGGCTGTTGTTCTTGCCGATCTGTATAAAAAAGAATTCGGCAGAGTTAAGGTCGGATTTGATAGCTCACTGGTTATTATAGGGGTAATCAGTTCTTTTGCTTTAATGAGTCATCTTGCAGGCATACGCGAAGGAACTGTTATTGCTGCCTTGTTTGTTGGCTATCTTGTAAAGCTTGCTAATAGTAAGTTGTCGAGAATAGGCTCATGGTTGGGCGAAGGTGCCGAGGCTGACGAAACAGCGATAGTTGCATCGGAAGATACGAATACTTTCCCGATTATTACCATTTCACGGGAGTACGGCAGTGGAGGTCATGGGGTTGGTCAGCAAATTGCCAAAGAACTTGGAATTGCTTTTTATGACAAGGAATTAATCAATATAACTGCGGAAAAAAGTGGGTTTACCACAGAATACATTGCGCAGAATGAGCAGAAACTGGCAAAGTCTCTATTAGAAGAGCTTTATATGCAGAATTATGCTTATGTAAATGACAGAATACCGCCGTCTGATATTTTATTTTTAATCCAAAGCAAAATTATTAGAGAGATTTGCAGTAAGGGGCCATGCGTTATTGTCGGACGTTGCGCTAATTTTATTTTAAAGGACGCCCCGAACTGTTTTAATATCTTTATTCATGCAAATGATACGTTTCGTAAAGCAAAGCTTGTTGAAGAATATGGTGTGGCTTCTGCAGTCTCAACAAAAGAATTAGAACAATCAGATCGCGAACGAGCTAACTATTGTTTAAATTATACGGGTAAAGACTGGAGAGATTCTACAAATTACCATGTTGCAATAGACAGCTCTCTTGGTAGTACAGAACAGATAGCGCACAAGCTCATAGAGCTTGCTCCGGAAGCTGTTCTGCAATCGTAGTTTATTTTACTATTCTCCTGTCATAAGGAGATTGAAAAAACGTCTGTTGAAAAAGGTCTCATGTAGCGTATCGCTACTGACGTAACTAATAACAAAGGCTGTCCTACATAACGTAGGGCAGCCTTTTTGTATTTCCTGAAAGGGGTGCGCGAGTCGCAAGCAATGAAAATTTACAATATGTTATACATGGTTGTGTGTAACATTTCCACCTTGGTGAGTATGCACATGTGTATGCGGAATACACTCAGCTGATTTGGTAGTACCGTTTGTCACATTAAGGAAGCTGGTGCATGTTTTGTCGAGAAAATCCCAGTCATGGGATATGATGCACAGTGCTATATCAAGATCTTTAAGGATACCTATCAGCCGTTCTCGGGTGTCAGGATCGAGATCGTTTGTCGGCTCATCAAGGAGGAGTGCTTTTGGTTGCATTGCCAGAACAGAGGCTAGGGCGACCATTTTTTTTTCACCACCGGAAAGCTTGTGCGTTATGCGGTTCTCGAACCCTTGCAGTCCTACGAGTGAAAGCTTTTCTGCTGCAATGCGTTGAGCTGTTTCCGGTGTTTTTCCAAGATTTAAAGGGCCGAAGGCTACGTCATCAATGACAGTAGGTGAAAAAAGCTGATCATCTGAGCGTTGGAAAAGATAGCCGATTTCAGCCCGAAGTGTGCGAAAATCTTTTTCTGCTTTAAGCTGCGTTCCTGCGTAGGTGATGGTGCCTTTGTTGGGCTTGAGTATTCCCATTGCTGCGAGGAAGAGTGTGGTCTTGCCACTGCCGTTGTACCCGAGAACACCGAGTCGGGAGTTCGGGAAGAGTTCCAGATTTGCCCCTGTGAGAGCCGGCACTGTTGTGCCTGCATATGTGTAATGAATATCGGTGAGGGAAAGCAAAGGGGTGGGCATTACAGTAACTCCGTAAGATGAAAATAGTCCGCAGCGAGCAGGGCAGTCCCGAGAAGGACAATGGTGGCTGCGACTACTGCGTCAGCAGGGTGCGTTCGTGTGCGATGCAGGGAATGGAACGTACCGTTAAATCCTCGTAATTTCATGGCATTGGAAACTCGCTCAGCTCTGTCATGACTTTTTATGAGCACCATTGCAATAAGATTTGCATACGTTTTGTACGTATGGCTGTTTGTTCCGGGTACAAACCCGCGCAGCGTTGCGGCGGTGGATAACCGTTTGTACTCTTCGAGGATTACGTGAATGTAACGCCATGTGAAAAGGAACAGCAGGCTGAGCTTTTGCGGTACATGCAGTCTGGCGAACCCTGTACCTATATCAGTGACGTTTGATGTGGCAAGCAGCGCAATCACTGCCGCTATGATGGCGTTTGATTTAAGCGTGATTAACAGCGTCAGATCTACACCCTCTTTGGTGACGGTAAAACCGCCCCATGTGAAGAGAGGGGTGCCTGCGGTCGAGACCGGCAGTGTGAGCCAGAGAAAGGCAATAAATGCGTTGATGAAGAGCACGCGTCTACAAAGAATTTTAAACGGCAGTTGCGCAACTGCCAGCAGAACGATACCGACAAGCAAAGCAGCACAGGCGGCGGTTATGGAAGTAAGCAGTGCTGTGCAGATTGAAAATAAAGCAGCGGCAGCCAGTTTGGCTGCCGCATCCATTGTATGAAACGGGCTTTTGCCTTCGGCAAAGGATTCAAGCGACATGCGTTACTCTGTTGTGCTGGGTGAAGTCTGCGCAGAAACAACAGAATTTGACGTCGCTATTTCGAAATCAAAAATCTGTGGGCTTACCTTGGCAAGGAATCCTACAACAACGGCTGTAATAAGTCCTTCAATTACCATCACAGGTACGCTGGATATGAGTAAAATTTTTGCGGAATTCAGGAAGTTGTCACCGCCAAGGGCGAGGGTACCTGATGTGAGCAGCGCTGAAAGGGCGACTGCTGTCATGCCGCATAAGAAGGAAGCCATCCGCAGAGAGAAGGTGCCTTTACTAAGCATAGGACGAAATACATAGAAGCAGATAACTGGTGGCAGCGCCATGTTTAAGGTGTTTACACCAAGGGTAGTGATACCACCGAACTGGAATAGGATTGCCTGCAATGCCAGTGCAACCATAATTGCCGGAAACGAGACCCAGCCGAGCAGTAATCCGAGTAGTCCGTTTAAGATGAGATGACCGGATACAGGCCCGATCGGGACATGGATAAGTGATGCGACAAAGAAAGAGGCTGAAAGAATGGCAGTTGTCATGATTCGGTCATAATCAAGTTTTTTCAGACCGATGCAAACTCCTGCTGCTGATAAGATAGCGCTGGAGGCCAGAATAACTGGTGGTAGAACTCCTTCGGCAATGTGCATAATACTTGTCCAATGGTATGAGTGAGTGATGTGATGTCTTTCGATACCATTTACGTAAGCTTATCGTCAACGTGTTACGAATCTAAAAAAATGACACACGCAGTCGTTTGGTTGACCGTAAAAAAAGCCCTCCGCGCGTTGCAGAGGGCTTTTTTTTAGAATGTCGGTTTAAAAGAATACAAATGTAACAAGAATGAATGTCGGGATAAGAATGCCGAATGACCATGCCATGTAGCCGAAGAAGCTCGGCATTGTAACCCCTTGATCCTCTGCGATTGCACGAACCATAAAGTTTGGCGCGTTACCGATGTAGGTGTTCGCCCCCATGAATACAGCACCGGCTGAGATTGCGAGTAATGTGCTCGCCATATCACTCATAAGGTGTACTGCATCACCACCCGCAGTGTTGAAGAACACGAGGTAGGTAGGTGCGTTGTCAAGGAAGGATGACAGGAGACCTGTGAGCCAGAAGTACATGATGTCTACCGGCTCACCGTTTGCACCAGTAACCATGTTAATGATTGGAGCAAGGGCACCGTCTTTGCCGGCTTTTAAAATCGCGATAGCCGGGATCATGGACAGGAAGATACCGATAAACAGCTTGCCGACTTCGAGGATCGGGAACCAGCTGAATTCGTTTAATCTGCGGTTTTCATTACTGGTCAGTTTTATGGAAAGACCGGTAATGGCAAGCAGAAGTATGTCACGGACAATGTTCTGCAGTGCAACATGCACATGGTAAATGTTAAATTCAATATTTGGTGTCCAAATGCCGGACAACAATACCGCACCGATTACACCAAGAAGGAGAAGGAGGTTAACTTTACCGTCCAACCCAAGCTTTTCAGTGTTTGAAGCGTCCAGACCTTCAGGGGCAGGACGGCCTTCTTTACCGAACAGGTAGGTGTCGATGAGGAAGTATGCACCCGTAAGAAGAACCGCTGTGAAGAGCATCGGAAGCAGCAGGTGTTGGGTAGTCCAGAAGAAGGAAACACCCTGCAGGAAACCGAGGAAAAGCGGTGGATCGCCCAGAGGAGTAAGAGAACCGCCAATGTTTGCTACAAGGAAAATGAAGAAAACAACGGAGTGAACTTTGTATTTACGGTGCGCGTTAGCACGGAGTAATGGGCGAATAAGCAGCATAGCTGCACCGGTTGTTCCCATCCAGCTGGCAAGTATGGTGCCGATGACAAGAATAAGTGTGTTAACAATTGGAGTACCTACCAGAGTTCCGGTAAGGCGTACTCCGCCGGCTACAGTAAAAAGTGCCAATAAAAGAATAATAAACGGGAAGTATTCTAATAAGAGTGCATGTAATGTTTCATATAAGGCTAAAGAGTGACCGAATGTCATTGTGAATGGAACAAGGAAGCAAAGAGCCCAGAACAGGGATACTTTACCAAAGTGTTTGTGCCAGAAGTGTGGTGCAACTAACGGGAGTACTGCAATAGAAAGCAGCATGCAGACAAAGGGCAGCACCCATAAGCCGGAGAGAAGTGCACCGTCAAGATGTGGTGCTCCTGCGGAAGCTGCAAAAGCGGTACATGGCAGCAAAAAGGTGGCAAATACTGTTAGCAATTTTGCGAACAGTATAACAGGTTGCCGAGTCAACATAAACTTAAACTCCTTTTATCAATTCCAATGCCGTACAAAACATATGTAGCGCAGGCGCTACCATGTTTTTTGAAAGGAAATTAATAAATTCTGATTGGGATAGTAAAATAAAATTCCAAACCAATAAAAAGTGATACGATATTTGATTTTCAAGCTAAATAGAAAATATTTGTTAGTCAAACTAAAATTGCTTTTTGCGTGCAGCGTGATAACTCAGGTTGAGTAGCGGTATTGGAGTATGACGGGGGAGAGTTGGCAGGTAGTAGAATTTGCGAGACTTATTGTGCTGAGATGTGAGCAAAAAAAAGCCCCCGTGCAGAGCACGGGGGCTTTACTGTCATTCAAACTTCTATCTATGCAATGAAGACAAAAGTAATGAGAATGAAGGTTGGGATAAGGATACCGAAGGACCATGCCATGTAGCCGAAGAAGCTAGGCATTTTTACGCCCTGATCTTCAGCGATGGAACGAACCATAAAGTTAGGTGCGTTACCAATGTAGGTGTTGGCACCCATGAATACAGCACCAGCGGATATAGCAAGAAGAGTGCTTGCCATGTCGCCCATGAGGTGAACAGCATCACCACCAGCAGTGTTAAAGAACACAAGGTAGGTAGGTGCGTTGTCCAGGAATGAGGAAAGTGCACCGGTGAGCCAGAAGTACATGGTGTTCACAGGTTCGCCGTTGCTTGTAACCATGTTGATTACAGAAGCAAGAGCGCCGTGCTCGCCAGCTTTCAGGATAGCGATAGCCGGAATCATGGACATGAAGATACCGATGAAGAGCTTGCCAACTTCAAGGATAGGGAACCAGTTGAAGTCGTTAAGACGGCGGCATTCGTCGTCGGTAAGTTTGAGAGAAAGACCGGTGATGCCAAGAAGAATGATGTCACGAACAAGGTTCTGCAATTCAACATGAACATGGTAGATGTTGAAGCTGACATGTGGATTCCACATACCGGAAAGAAGTACAGCTGCGATTACACCAATGAGAAGGAGCAGGTTAACTTTACCATCAAGGGCAAGTTTAGGGCCTGGACCGCAGTCGTAAATCTGACGACCGTTCTCGAAACGACAACGACCGGGAACTGCTGGTTCTTCATCGTCGCAACAATCTGTAGGTGGTACTGGTTTACCTTCTTTAGCAAAGAGTACGGTATCGATACCGAAGAAGACAACAAGAAGTAACGCACCAGCAAACAACATAAGCGGCAGCATGTGAGTAGTGGTCCAGAAGAAGGAAACACCTTTCAGGAAGCCGAGGAAGAGTGGTGGGTCACCAAGTGGAGTAAGGGAACCACCGATGTTTGCTACGAGGAAAATGAAGAATACAACGGTGTGTACTCTGTATTTACGGTGAGCATTAGCACGAAGAAGCGGGCGGATAAGGAGCATTGCTGCGCCAGTGGTACCCATCCAGCTTGCGAGAGCAGTACCGATGAGCAGAATTGCAGTGTTCACTACAGGGGTACCAACAAGGTTGCCCTTGAGGCGAACGCCGCCAGCTACGGTAAACAGTGTCAGCAAAAGAATGATGAACGGGAAGTATTCAAGTAGAAGGGCGTGTAATGCTTCGTAAAGCGCAAGGGAGAATCCGTACGCCATTGTGAATGGCACGAGGAAGCAAAGTGCCCAGAATACAGAAATTTTACCAAAGTTGTTGTGCCAGAAGTGTGGCATTGCAATTGGTCCAATTGCAATGGAAAGTAGCATACATGCAAATGGAACTACCCACAGTGCAGAAAGGGAGGCACCATCAAGATGTGGTGCACCAAGGTGTGCCCCTCCGGCAGATGCGGATGCAAATGCCATAGCAGGTAGCAACAATCCTGCTAAGGCAACGCTCAGACTTGAAAAAGTTCTAGATTTCAAAAAGGTAAACACAGCGTAAGACTCCTTCATACAAGTTGTGTATCAAAAGATACAAAGCGAGATATACCCTTTGTAATGTTCAATAAATAAAGACAACTATTGACATTTCGCCATTGCATATGGGCGCATTGGTATTCGGTATATTCACGAACTTCTTGGATTAAATTAGAGAACAAGTGATTCTTTTACTCGGACACAATGCACATTTCAATAGAATCAGTGTAAAAAAATATAATTTGCAGCGAGTTAGTTAATGCTTGGTTTGAATTTCGTACGGTTGGAAAATCAAGCTATCGTGCAAAAAAATATATTTAACCGGTTTCAGCGTTATGTTGCATTGCGTGACAAGAGTTGCAAAAGTCTGTACACCCATTCCGCGTAACTTTACAAGGAAGAAAATCTGTTTGGTTGCCCATATGATCATTTGCAACAAGCGATTTTGAAAGTTTTTGTGTGAAGGATCCTTAGCTATTGGTGCGCGTGTTTTATTATTATTGCAATATGTTATGCTGATGGCACAAATCAGCATTTTTCAGATAAGTCTCATTAACATAACAAAAAAATCCTGTTGTTGGCGTAGCTCCGGCGGCAACAGACAGGGTAGTATGGTACACAGATGACAAAAGAAAGAACGCCTGAAAGAACAGCTAAGCTTGAAAGAGTATTAAAGCTTCGCCAAAAAGATTTGACTCTGGTTATGGCAAACGTACATGATCCGCATAACGTTTCTGCTATTTTACGTAGTTGTGATGCTTTTGGTGTACCAAAAGTTCACCTCTATTACACCGACACCCCGTTCCCGAAACTCGGTAACAAGTCCTCTGCATCTGCACGAAAATGGGTAGATACTGAGCGCCACGACAACACTGATGATCTCATGAAGTCTCTGCGCGCACAGGGAATGAAAGTTCTCGCAACAAGCTGCTCCCCAAAAGCGAAACCGCTTCGTGACTACGACCTTTCCGAGCCTACAGCAATCATCATGGGTAACGAACATCGCGGTACCGACCCGGAACTCGTAGAAGTTGCAGACGGCGAAGTGTACATCCCGATGTTCGGCATGATCCAGAGCTTCAACGTCTCCGTTGCAGCAGCCGTAATTCTTTCAGAAGCGTCTCGTCAGCGCCAGATCTCCGGCAAGTATGATCAACCGACCTACACCGAAGAAGAATACAATGAAGTTCTCGAAGACTGGCTCGAACGCTAGAATTGCTATCAAAGAACTATTTGATAAAAAACGCCGATCTGTTTTTAGCAGATCGGCGTTTTTTTTATAGCAGTCCTAAATCTTTCAGCCAGCCTTCATATATGGACTGGAGCTCGGTTTCTTTGGCTTTACGTGCCCAGTTGGCAAGTCCGGCGGCTTTTTTTGTAAGCGCGCTGATATCTTCAAGCTGGTTGTCGATATGTTTGAGCTTGTCGTTTGCCATTTGCAGCAGGTTTTCGTTATTGGCGGCTTCTGCTACGGCAGCAAGTTTGCGGTACAGCGGCAGCATGGGGAAGAAAAATGTTTGCAGCAGACGGATTCCGCATGCTTCCTCGTATTTTCCTGTTGATTCCAGATACGCTGCGAGTTGGACGTAGCCTGTTTGCCAGAGTGGTTCTTCGAGGATGAGTGCAAGACAGGTCGACGGGTCTGGTGACTGCATCATCTGTTCGTTTAATTCTTGCTCACGTTCCGGTGTAAGAGTCATGTAGCTTTCTAGCCACGGTGAAACGGAGAACAGGTAGCCCTCTTTTTGGGCAAAAAGGTGTTTGTCCGGCCCAAAACAACCTTTGCAGCGGTCATTTAAACGCATTGTGTCGATACTGAGATCATCTTCCAGAATGGACTCGGTTGTGTCCGGCGTAAGAAGTGTGGATTGCGGGATGAGGTCAATCGTCTGTTCGTTGTTGCGCACTGCACAGCAGAGGTCGAGCACCTCCATGCCTGTTTTGTACTTTGTATCGAACTGGCTTGCGTCTTTGAATGTTGTTGTGCGTAGGAGGATGCCGTTTGCAGGCACTGCCTGAAAAGAGCGTTGCTTGTTAACAGCAGGATGTGTTGCCGGAAACGAAGCAAAGAGCGGCTGGACGCTCAGAGATGGGGTAAATGTTGTGCCGCAGCTTTGTACTCTGCCGGATTGCGGGCATATGAGCAGCGGTGCTGCAATGCCTGCGGATGGATTGCTTTTGAGATGTCGGAGCAGCGGCGGAATGGTTTCAGCTGTTATCTGTGTTCCGGCTTCCATGAAGAACAGGTAGGTGCCGTTTGCGTTGTCCGCAGCAAGATTGAATGCACGTGCTCTGCTGATTGGTGCAGTAAGTTCGAGTGCTGTGGGACGTGCGGGAAGCAGCGGTGCTATTTCATCAATAAGCGCAGATAAATCTGGTGCAGCTTTACTGTCTGCCGCAATGAGAATCTCGCATTCAAGATCCTTCGGCAGGTTGGTGAATGAGGCAAGAGACAAGGCAGCAGCTTCGTTTGAACTGGTGCATGAAACAAGTATGGAAAGTGTAGTTGTTGTCATAATGTGCATTCTGCAGGGTTATTGAATGTGTATCGTGTCGGGGCGTCGCCATATGTAATGATACAATTTGTACGCAAGGCTAGGGTAGAAGGATAAAATTACGGGACACAAGCGTGCGGCAGTAAAAAAAATCAGGCGCAGCAAATAGTAACCGTGTATGCTGCAATGAGCTTATTAGCGCGATGCGGCAATGTGTCCCTGTACATATCTGTCTGGTGGCGGCTGAAGCGTGTGCCCGATTACAGAGAGAGCATCTCCCTCTAGTAAACGTATCTGGTAAAACTGGCAACTGCATCAAGGGAGCACCGGCACGTTTTGTTTGTTACATGTAAAGAAGATAGCTCACTACCAGTAGTGACTGCTCTTGATACAGTTTGAGAGAACTTGATACATGTTGAGACGTAAAATGTGTCTCAAAAAACGCGCATTTGCATCTTATTAAGGAGTCATATATACCGTGTGAATCTTAATAGCTGATACTGGTTTTTTATAAAAAATCGGAAAATCAATGAGTAAGAGCCACTCCGTAGAAAAAAAATCAAGTTGGCGCAAGTCAGCTGTGTTTTGTTGCGGAGAAATTGAAAGGGTGCAAGGCGTAAGTCTTGTTTCATATCTGGTAATGTTATGCGGACGGAACGTGTAATTTTGCCGGATTTTTTATTTGTAGCTGCACGAAGAGTGCAGGAGAATCATGAGTATTTTCAACCGTAAGTCAGAAGTGCTGATTACATGCCCGCGCGGCGCAGCACCAATTTTGACTGAAGAAATTAAGCAACTTAATTTCCCTGTTAGGCATGAGCATACCGCTGCTGTAGAAACATTTACTACTATGGCTGGCTGTATGCGTTTGAACCTGCATCTGCGCACTGCGCATCGTGTTCAGTTCCAACTTGCATCTTTCAGGGCATACAATGCCGACGATGTGTACAAATACATTCGCGAATACATCGACTGGGACGAAATAATCGCTCCTGACGGCTACCTGTCTATATCTTCCTTTGTGCAGAACGATTCCATTCGTGATGCCCGTTACGCCAATGTTCGTGTTAAAGACGGCATTTGTGACTTTATGCGTGATAAGCATGGTCGCAGACCGGATTCCGGCCCTGAGCAGACAGGTACAGTCCTGTTCCTGCATTGGGTTCAGAACCGTTGTAAGCTGTATTTAGATACATCCGGCGAACCTCTTAACCGTCGTGGTTACCGCAAACTTCCCTGGAAGGCTCCAATGTCCGAACCGCTTGGTGCAGCGTCTTTGCTTGCCAGTGGCTGGGATCGTAAAAGCAATGTTGTAAACCCGATGTGCGGTAGTGGTACACTTGCCATTGAAGCAGCACTTATCGGTCTTAACAGTGCTCCGGGGCTGATGCGCGACAACTACGGTTTTATGCATTTGCCGGACTTTGATCAGGCTCGCTGGGACAAGCTTCTTGATGAAGCAGAAGCAGAAGAACTTGGCGGACTTGATTTTAGAATTATCGCTACTGACAAAAGTGCAGAAGCTATTGAAGCTGCAAAAAAGAATGCTGTTGCTGCGGGTGTTGACCGCTACATCGAATTTGATGTGTGCGATTTCCGTGAAACAGACGTTCCTGAAGGCGGCGGCATTGTAATAATGAACCCTGAATATGGTGAACGGCTTGGTGATGTGCGTTACCTTGGTGACGTGTATCAGGCTATTGGCGACTTCTTTAAGAAGAAGTGTCAGGGCTACATAGGGTTTATTTTTACCGGTAACTTGGATTTAGCGAAGCAGGTTGGCTTACGCACCTTTAAGCGTCTTACATTCTTTAGCGCAAAAATTGAATGTAAGTTGCTTGGATACCAGCTGTACTCTGGTTCCAAAAAGGCAAGTAAGCAGGATTAGCTTTTCGTCTTATATTTTTGATTAGCCTAAAAGAGGCGTACGCAAGCCTCTTTTAGGCTAAAATTCTAACTGTTACCGTAATACTTCCACTTTAAATACATATTGGATTACTACAGTGTCAGATTCCAACCGCTATTCAAAAGTTACTCCTGTATCTTGGGAGTTGTTGCAAAGAGATGCCAGACAGCTGGCTTGGGACTTACTTAAAAAAGGTACATGGAAGGGCATTTACGCCGTTACGCGTGGAGGCTTGGTTCCTGCTGCTATTCTTGCCCGAGAAATGGAAATTCACCAGATTGAGACCATCTGTGTCAGCAGTTATAACTGGAAGAATCAGGGTGAGATGAATGTTTTGAAAAAACCGGAAGGGGACGGCGAAGGCTGGTTGATCATCGATGATCTGGTGGATACCGGCGGAACCGCACGAGTTGTGCGTGATATGTTGCCAAAAGCATATTTTGCAACCTTGTATGCGAAGCCGGAAGGCCGCCCGCTTGTAGATACATTTATCAGAGAATATTCTCAGGATACTTGGATTTTATTCCCTTGGGATTCTGAGGGTCAGTTTGTTGAGCCGCTCGTTAAGCGGGTTAATGATACGAAGTAGTTCTATTTGGATGTTGCAGAATAGCTCTGCAACTCCTCTTAATATTCGGGATTGATGTTTCATGGGAGGAAACAATGCGTAAATTAGTGGGTATTGCAATGCTCGCTGCTATGGTTGTTGTCGCTGGCTTTGGCGCAACTGTAGCACAGGCGAAAGATTTGAAAGTTGGCTTCGTGTACGTTTCTCCAGTTGGTGACGCTGGGTATTCTTACGCTCACGACCTTGGTCGTCAGGCTGTTGAAAAAATGGACGGCGTAAAAACGTTTTATGTTGAATCCGTACCGGAAGGTGCTGATGCAACCCGTGTTATCAACAACATGGCTCGTAAAGGGTACGATGTAATCTTCGGCACCAGCTTCGGTTACATGGACCCAATGCTCAAAGTAGCAAAGAAATTTCCTGATACTACCTTCATGCATTGTTCCGGTTACAAAACTGCACCGAACATGTCTGCATACTTTGGTCGTATCTATCAGGCTCGTTACCTTGCAGGTCTCGTAGCTGGTTCCATGACTAAATCCAACATCATCGGTTACGTTGGTGCATTCCCTATTCCGGAAGTTAAACGTGGTATCAACGCATTTACTCTCGGTGTTCGCGCTGTGAACCCTAAAGCAAAAGTGCACGTTGTCTGGACTAAAACTTGGTACGACCCTGCAACCGAGAAAGAAGCTGCCAAGTCTCTTATCGACATCGGTTCCGACGTTATCGCACAGCATCAGGATTCCCCAGGCCCTCAGGAAGCTGCTCAGGAAGCCGGTATTTACTCCATTGGCTACAACTCTGATATGTCCCAGTTTGCTCCTAAAGCACACCTTACTTCTGTAGTATGGAACTGGAGCGCATTCTACCCGGTAGTTATTGAAAAAGTTCAAAAGGGCGAATGGAAAGCTGACAACTACTGGTGGGGACTTTCCGAAGGCGTAGTTGATCTTGCACCATTCGGTGACATGGTTCCTGAGAATGTTCGTGCTATGGTTACTGCCCGTAAAGCAGAAATTAAAAATGGAACATTCAAGGTGTTTGCTGGCCCTGTCAAAGATCAGTCCGGTACTATCCGTATTGCAGAAGGCGAAACCGCTTCTGACGCAATGCTCGCTGGTATGGATTGGTTTGTTGAAGGCGTTGAGGGCTCTAACCAGTAGCCGTTGGGCTAATCTGGAGTATCTTAGCATATGCTAGGTTTTACTATTGAAAAACGTCAGGAGCCCCTTAAGTGGGGCTCCTTTTTTATCTTTCTGGTTGCGATGGTTTTTTCTCTCGGGGTAAGCGCTTTGTTGCTGGCTGTTCAGGGAAAACCACCGTTGGAAGCAATGTACCTGTTATGGGACGGAGCCTTTGCTCACGGATGGGCTCTTGAGGACACTGTCCTTAAAGCTATCCCTATTTTTCTCTGTTCCCTCGGGGTTGCAGTCTGCTTCCGTATGCAGATCTGGAATATTGGCGCGGAAGGGCAGTACGCCCTCGGGGCCATCGGTGCAACCTGGGTTGTGCTGAGCATGCCGAATGCACCTGTATGGGTGCTGATGCCGCTTATGTTTATCGCAGCCGCGGTGCTTGGCGGGCTTTGGGCAATTATTCCGGCTTTGCTGCGCGAGAAGATGGGACTTAACGAAATTATTTCGACACTGATGTTTAACTACATCGGCATCCTGTTTCTTCAGTACCTTGTCTACGGTGCATGGAAAGATCCTGCGAGCTTCGGTTTTCCGATGACTATCATGTTCCCTGATACAGCCGTTATCGGCGAATTATTCGGACGGATTCATTGGGGCATACTTGTCTGTGCGGGTGCTGCGTTAGCTCTTACCGTATTTTTAAAGCATACTCGCCTCGGGTTCGAAATCATGGTCAGTGGCGAGAATCCTCGTGCCGCCCGTTACGCTCGTATGCCGTACAGCGCACTTGTTGTGCTGGTCATGGGACTATGCGGTGCGTTGGCAGGCTGGGCAGGGCTTATTGAAACGTCTGCAACGCTTAACCGTCTGCAACCGACAATCGTCGTGGGGTACGGTTTTACCGCAATTGTTGTGGCGTGGCTTGCCCGTCTGCGTATTACCTCCATTGCCGGATACTCTATTTTGTTGGCAGGTCTGCGCGTAGGTGTAGAGAACTTGCAGCTTGAATTGCAGGTGCCGGCGTCATTTACCGGTATTATGCAGGGACTTATTCTGTTGAGCGTATTGGCTGGACAGTTCTTTAACTGGTATTCTTTCCAGAGAAGCAAGCGAGGATAATCGTGGGCTTAGAACTTATTATTCCTATTCTGGCTGCGACTATTCAGTCCGGTACACCAATTCTGTACGCAACTCTTGGAGAGATGCTGACAGAGCGTTCCGGTGTGCTGAACCTTGGTGTGGAAGGTATGATGATTTTCGGCGCGTTTTTCGCGTTCATTGTTTCATACTTCACAGGCAGCCCGTGGCTTGCGTTTGTCTGCGCAGGTGTGCTTGCCGGTCTTTTCGGTCTTGCACATGCAATTGTCTGCCTTGTTTTCCAAGGTAATCAGGTTGTATCTGGCCTTGCTCTTACTATTCTTGGTGTCGGCCTTGCAGATTTCCTTGGCACAACCTACGTAGGTATGTCTGCACCGGGGTTTGCTCCATTTGATATTCCATTTCTGTCTTCCATTCCGGTTATGGGCGATATTTTCTTTAAGCAGGATGCATTGGTCTATGTGTCCTACTTCCTGCCGTTCCTGTTCTGGTTCTTCATGAGCAGAACCCGCTGGGGGCTTGCTCTCGGCGCGGCCGGTGAAAATCCGGCTGCATGTTTTGCCGCAGGTCTTAATCCTGTGAAACTGCGCTGGGCGGGGATTTTCTTTGGCGGTGTCCTTTGCGGTCTTGGCGGAGCATACCTGTCTCTTGCCTACACCCATCTGTGGACAAACAACATGACAGCAGGACGTGGTTGGATTGCTGTCGCGTTAGTTATTTTTGCATTCTGGCGTCCGGGTCGTGCAATGTTCGGTGCGTATCTGTTTGGCGGAATTATGGCATTCCAGATGCGTTTACAGGCTGTAGGAGCAACATTGCCTTCATCACTGCTGCTCATGCTTCCATACGCACTGACTATCATCGTTCTTCTTTTTTCTTCAGCGCGAGGCAAGGGGCGTCAGGCTCCTGCTGCTCTCGGCGTGAATATTGAGCCGGGAGAATAGCCGTGGCAGAATACGTTAATAAGCGAACCAACCGCGGTGCATTTGCAGGACGGGCATCATTTGTCCGGTTACATGGAATCAGCAAGCATTTTGGTAAGGTGCGTGCAAACCACGAAATTACTCTCGATATTCGTCCCGGTATGATTAAAGCTTTGCTGGGCGAGAACGGTGCGGGTAAATCCACCCTCATGTCTATTCTTTCCGGTAGATTCCAGCAGACTTCCGGTGATATTCTGGTAGACGGTAAGCTGACAACCTTTACCTCTCCGAAAGACGCAATTAAAGCGGGTATCGGTATGGTTTATCAGCATTTTATGCTTGTGGAATCCATGACTGTTGCGCAGAACGTGTTGCTTGGTCAGGAAAAAGCATTCCTCATCAGCCCGAAAGAGCAGGAAAAAGAAGTTGCAGAACTGGCGGAACAGTACGGTCTGCCTATCGACCCTTCAGCAATTGTTTCGACCCTTTCCATGGGTGAAAAGCAGCGTGTTGAAATTCTTAAGCTTTTGTACCGTGACAGTCGCGTGCTTATTCTTGATGAACCGACAGCCGTTCTGACTCCGACCGAGACTGAGCAGCTTTTTGATGCCATGTGGCGCATGGCGGACCAAGGTAAATCTCTCGTCTTTATCTCTCATAAACTCAAAGAAGTTATGGCAGTGGCAGACGAAATAGCCATTCTCCGTAAAGGTGAAGTTGTTGATGAGTTCAAAGAAGCGGATGTGCCGAACGAAGCTGTGCTTGCAAACCGCATGGTCGGCCGTGATGTTGAACTCTCCCTTGATGCGCAGCCTGTAGAACTTGGTGCAACCGTTCTGGACGTACAAGGATTGGAAGGTGACGGGCTTGAAGATATCATGCTTTCTGTCAGGAAAGGTGAAATTGTTGCCATCGCAGGTGTAGCAGGGAACGGTCAAAAAGAGCTTGTAGAAGTTGTCTGCGGTCTCCGTAAGCCGATAACAGGTGATGTTTCAATCCTTGGGCTGGAATGGCATGATTTCTATCCGCGACCTCCAAGAAAAGGGCGTTCTCTCGCCTATATTCCTGAAGACCGCCAAGGACTTGCGACATGTAAATTCGTTGATCTGGTGGACAACTTCCTGCTCACAACGCGTCATTCGTTTTCAACAGGGCCGTTCTTAAACCGTAGCAAGGCAATCGACACAACCGTAGAGATTGTTGAGCAGTTCAACGTACAGCCCGGGCATATTGATGCGGACGCACGGTCTCTTTCCGGCGGTAACCTGCAAAAACTCGTTATCGGGCGTGAGTTCTATCGTCAGCCTGATATCATTGTTGCAGAAAACCCGACACAGGGTCTCGATATTTCAGCAACAGAAGAAGTCTGGCAGCGACTGCTTGAAGTCCGTAAGCGCGCAGGTATTTTGCTTATAACATCAGAGTTGAACGAAGCACTGCAACTCGCAGACCGTATAGCCGTCATGTACCGTGGTCGTATTATTGATCAGTTCCCGAAATCGGATTCTAAAAAAGTTGAAGCTATCGGGCTCATGATGGCGGGTGTTACGCCCAAATAAGTTTTTTGTTTTTTGACTTTTTATGCCTCCGGCGGGCGGGGCTCTGCCCCTGCACCCCGCGAAAGGGACGCCCTCTCGACTGCGAGGGTATGTTCCCTGTCAAATAGTATATCCATTACCTATGAAGAACAGCCTACAAAATGTAGGCTGTTCTTTTTTTATGCTCTGGGGGGAAATGCTGAAAAAGGGATATCTTGAGCAACAGGAGAGAGTGTTACATACGTTTTGATATGTATGAGTTACGTCTGGTTCCGTTTTTTGAAAGTACAAGAGGGAACCTGCATGCAACGGTCTTTATGACATTGCATGTTGCATAAGATGTCTTCAGTTTGGTAAAATGGTTTCCTTACCGTACTGACTCGAAAAGGGTGGGTATACTATCGCCTGCGATCATAGGCGCAAAGGATAAAGGATTCATTTATGACTGAACAAGCTGCCGAACTGAAGTATGCTGTTCGGTTCCGAGTTGTCTTCAAATATTTTGGTCAACTGTGCCTTGTTCTCGCGATGTTGTCTCTTGTGCCGTTGTCTGTGTCGCTGTTCTTTGGAGATACGGCCATCAGCCTGCGCTATGGCATTGTGATCGGCGGGCTTGCAGTTCTGGGGTGGTCTCTGGTTCGGCTGCGGGTTCCATTCGGAATACAGGCCAATGAAGGCATGGTTGTGGTCGCGCTGATGTTTCTTTTCACACCGTTTGTGATGTCCTACCCCATGATGGGCGGGGGGATGGAGTTTTTGGATGCCCTCTTTGAAGCCATTTCCGGCATGACGACTACGGGGCTGAGTACGAAGGCTACGCTCGCCGGAATGCCGAAAACGTTTCTTTTTGCCCGCGCATGGATGCAATGGTATGGCGGGCTGGGAATTGTAGTCCTTTCTTTGGCGCTTGTTATGCAACCGGGGCTGGTGGCGAAGGGGTTGGCTGTTACAGAGGCCGATACTGAAGATCTGGTTGGTGGCACACGGGCCCACGCACGACGGGTTCTGAAGGTCTATAGCGGATTAACCGTTCTGGGGATCATCGGATCTATGATGGTTGGCATCAGTTTTTTTGATGCTGTGCTGTATTCTTTCGCGGCGCTCTCAACCGGAGGCTTTGCCCCGAATGATGGCAGCCTCGCAATGTTGAACCGGTTTGCACAGGTGTGGATTACTCTGCTCTGCCTTGCAGGAGCGATTCCTTTGGCAGTCTATTACCGAATGTTGAAAAAGAAGCGACACGTAGCACTGGATATTTTGCAGTTTAAGCTCGTTATCATAGCTTCCTTTGTAGTTTCGCTAATGGTGGGTATCTCCATGCGGCTGAACATTGGCATGGATTGGTCTCAGGTATTCCAGCACGCGCCCCTGTTCGCTTTTTCCGCACAGAGTACTGCGGGGTTTTCCTCGATGCCATGTGAGCAGCTTGACGCGGGATCGAAGCTGATTCTGATTTTCTCGATGATTGCCGGCGGCGGTGCAGGATCTACCTCAGGCGGATTCAAACTGTTGCGGCTGCTGATCGCGGTAAATGTGTTTCGGTTGCTCATCATTCGAACAAGCCTGCCGAAACATGCCGTTTTTGAGCCTCGGATTGCTGGTCGCCGATTGCAGGACGATGAGATCCGTATGGCGCTGCTGGTTATTGTGCTGTTCATATTCATTATTGCGCTGTCCTGGCTATTGTTTGTAGTAATGGGATACGACCCTCTCGACTCCTTGTTTGAGGTGACTTCCGCGACTGGAACAGTAGGGCTTTCCGTTGGGCTGACAAGTACAGAATTACCCGATCTTCTTAAATGTGTTCTGTGCGCTGACATGTTGATGGGACGACTTGAAATTGTAGCGTGGATTGTGATGCTGTATCCTGGAACGTGGATTGGTAGAAGAATGGAGGGAAAATGAGAACAGTGTTTATTGGAGCAGGGCAAGTCAGTATTGAAACCGCAAAGGCACTCGTTGAAAAGAGTCACGAAGTCATCATCGTCGAGAATGACAAAACAAAGATTGACGAATTGTCTGACGATATGGATTGCAGCTTTCTTTTAGGTGATGGCAGCCGGCCCGATATTCTGCGCGAGGTGAATCCGGAACATACCGACATACTGTTCTGTTTGACCGATAGTGACCAATCCAACGTTATTGCCAGCCTCGTCGGCCGTTCTCTGGGGTTCAAACGAATTGTAACGAGCATTCGGGATAAGCAGTTCGCAGGCATCTGCCATGAGTTAGGGTTGACGGACACAATTATCCCGTCCCGAACCATAAGTCGTTATCTGGTGGATATGGTCGGCGGCAGTAAAAACGTAGAGTTGTCCACGGTTCTCAAAGATGAGGCCCGT
This sequence comes from Halodesulfovibrio aestuarii DSM 17919 = ATCC 29578, assembly GCF_000384815.1. NCBI lineage: Bacteria > Pseudomonadati > Thermodesulfobacteriota > Desulfovibrionia > Desulfovibrionales > Desulfovibrionaceae > Halodesulfovibrio > Halodesulfovibrio aestuarii. Next base: position 25,273 of record NZ_ARQF01000016.1, on the reverse strand, counting down.
TTTTTCATGTTTATTGCTGAGGAAGAAGACGCCGTCGTCGTTAACAAGTTGAAACTGCCTGTGGATGCCCGCGTCGTTTGTTATTATCGTGAAGGGAAGTTTGCCCATGCAAATGAAGATACGGCATTACGCGCTGGCGACGAGATTGTGATTTTGACACACAGCAAGAGCTTGAATGAATTGGAAAAGCGTTGGCAGCCAAAGCTGCAAAAGGAGAATCCTTCGGAGTAGGCATCATTTTTTTTAGTTACAATATGAAAAAGGATGGGGAGGTAGTCTCCCCATCCTTTTCATGTTTTTTTAGACAGCCGCATCAGCTGAATTCTGAATAGCAAATTTTTAATTAGCAATCAGGACAGGCCGTGATGTATTTTTCAGTGCTATTCTGACTCAATGAGTCCGCGTTCGCTGAAGACTGCTTTTACAGTAAACATGGCATTGAGTGCTGCGGGAAAACCGGCATAGACAGCCATCTGAATGATGGTTTCTACGATTTCTTCTGGTTTGCAGCCGACGTTAAGTGCGCCGTGCGTGTGTACTGCCAGCTGCGGCTGGCAATGGCCGAGTGCTGCCAGAGCTGCAACGGTTATGAGTTCCCGTTTTTGCAGATCCAGTCCGGGGCGTTGGTAGATATCGCCGAAGGGAAATTCAATGGTATATTTGGCAAGATCAGGTGCTATTGATTGCAGGCTTTCGATAACCATTTTTCCTGCTTCGCCGTCAATTTCATGAAGTTTTTCTAGCCCTGTCGTAAAGCGTTGACTGTCCATGTAACTCTCCTTTTGTAGGTGTGTTGAATGTTTCAAGCACCGAGCCTACAAGTTAGAGTTAACTCTAAGTCAAGCGATTGTTTGAATTAATCATATCGTCGTAGTAAGCGATCTTTTCTTTGAGCTTGGACAGGTGCTGTGCCTCTTGTGCAAGGCGCTCTTCAAGGGCGTGTGCATGCTCTTTCAGCAGTTCCATGCGTTGCGTTGCGGTATGTTCCCCCTGGTCTCGCAGTTCTGCGTAGATAAGGATCTGTTTTAAAGGCATACCTGTGTCTTTTAAGCGCGTAATGAATTCCATCCACACTAGATCGTGTTTTGAAAAGATCCTGTGTTCGCTGCTATTACGTTCGATATTTTTAAGTAAACCGATTTTTTCATAATACCGGATGGTGTGAGCGGATAAATTGGTCGCTTGAGAAAAACTTTTCATGTTCATAATGCATGTTACCATAGAGAAAGCCCATACAACAATCTGGTTGTATGGGCTTTTTTGTTTGAGAATAGATCTATGAAGGGTTTACTGTATGTACAGGCCGGCAAAATTCAACAAGATGCCCGCTGGGGTCTTTTACCATGGCTGATTCAAAGTTCCATGGCTTTACTTCTGGTAGAGCGATAGTGCTGGCACCGTTTGTAAGAGCTTTTTGGTAAGTTTCAGTTACATTTTCAACCTCAAAACCGAGTTGCATTCCGAGTGCCTCGTTATCAGGATGCGCTTTTTGGTAGCCTTGGGGAACAAGTTGCGTTGCAAGCTCATGATGGGCAAATGCAAGAACGGTGTTGCCTGTTTCCATTTCTGCGTACATACCGCTTTCATGCTTGAACCGGAGTGTGAGATCGAGCACTTTTTCGTAAAAAGTAATTATTTCTGGGATATTATCTACATACAGAGTGACATAACCTAACTTCATCATTTTTCTCCCGAGAAAATCAAGCTGTTTGTTGTGTGGAATGACATATGCTTCGGGGTATTACCTGTTTCTATTGTTATCCTAATACAATAAGCAAGAAAAGAGGGCGAGTGCGAATTGGGAAAAAACGTTAAGTTATAACATGGCGTAAAGATGCAATGGCTGCGGCGTGTTGTGTATGGAAAAAAATCAAAAAGACAGATGATTGGTCGGAGGGGGAGCAGAATATGGCATGCGTTTTCCCGGTTCTTGTTACTTATCATAACCAGTACATAGTGCTCACGGTATTCTGAATGCATTGATCAAAATAGATGTGGAGGTTCAGAATGGCTGATCTAGTGGTAATTGCATATGATACCGAGCAGCGGGCCTCAGAAGTTCGCGCAGAACTGTTAAAGATGGCTGGTGAATATCTTGTTGAGATAGAAGATGCAGTAATTGCCATTCATAAGCAGGATGGCAAAGTTAAATTACGGCAGATGCACGCTTTGACTGCCGCTGGTGCCGTCGGCGGTGGCTTCTGGGGTGTTTTTATCGGCCTGCTGTTTCTTCATCCGCTTCTCGGTCTTGTGGCTGGTGCCAGTGCGGGGGCTGCTGCCGGAGCCATGAGCGATGTGGGTATTAATGACAATTTTATGAAAGAACTTGCAGAAAAACTGACTAAAGGAACTTCTGCCTTATTTGTGCTCTGTTCAAAGATGACTTCTGAGCGCGTTCTTGAACGGTTGAAAGGGAGCGGCGGGCACTTGATGCAGACATCTCTTTCTCATGAAGATGAAGAAAGACTGCGCAAGGTAATTGGTGATACATAGACGGAATGGAGTTGGATTATGACGATATCTTATGCACTCTTGACTGTGGTGTTGTTTATTTCAGCAAGTGTTGTGAAGTGGTTAGATACGCGGCAAAAGACATGGCTGTATTGCCGCTTGCCAGCTTTAAATAGATATAATTGAAAATTATTGTAACAAGGATACTGTGTTAATTGATAATACCTCCTTGTTTTTGGATAAGCTAAAAAGAGCAGGCAACCGTGTGCGCGGATGTCTGCTCTTTTTTTTGTTCCTGATTCGCGGTATGAACTGATAACAGTATAATTCTTTCTTGTGTCATCATGGTATGCGCCCGTACGCATCCTTGCATGGCATGAAGACCACAGTTACAGGGGGAATACCGAATTGACACGTACTGTAAAACATAGCGTATTTATAGAAACTTTTTGTGTAGCCGGTATAGTACTCTGTTTGTCCGTTGCAACAGCCGTGTACTTGTTTGCTATTGAACTGAGTAATCAGAATCTGCTGCTTTTGCTGTGCGGTGTACCTGCCGTGCTCCTGAGCCTTGTGTTTGTTTTGTATCGCAGAGAAAAAACAAAAATTGCGCAACACGACAGAACCTTACTCGTTGAATTGGCAGATACAAAAATGCAAGTGCATGTTCTGCAACGTAATGAAACATTGATGCAGTCTATTTTTAATGCTTCGCAAAATATATATTATATTTTTGATGAGTTTTTTGTGTGTCAGAATGTCATTACATCAAGAAAAAATTTACTTGAGTATTGTCACAAAAGCGAACCTGTCGGCAAACAACTGTCAGAGTTATTTGATCAAAAGGTGTCGGACACGATAAGTCGCTTCCTGTTGAAAAGTCTTGAGCACAACAGTCTGCAAGTTTTTGAATATAGTGTAAAACATGCCGGCGAGGAACACTGGTTGGAAGGTCGTGCTCTTGCGCTGCCTCAGCATGGTTGCGGATCTAGAAAAATTGTGTGGGTTGCGCGTGAGATTACAGAAGAAAAGCGCAATCGCGAAGCCGTTCGTGTTCTCTCTACACGCCTTGCGTTATCGGAAGAACAGCAGCGTCGTAAAATTGCTGTGGAACTGCACGACAGTCTCGGGCAGATTCTGGCAATCGTTAAGATGCGGCTGAATCTGTTACGCCGTTATTTGAAGGATGGAGACGAACTGAAACTGCTTGATGCCAGCATGGAACAACTCGGAAGCGGTATTGAACTGACACGGACTCTTGTATGGGAATTGAGTCCGCCGACATTGTATGCACTGGGGCTTGTTGCTGCTGTGGAATGGCTTGGTGAAAAATACGCCAGAGAACATGATATTGAGTTTGTGGTAGAAGACAACATGCAGTGCAGTATCTGGGGCAGTGATTTCAAAATTATGATGTTCCGCGTTGTCAGAGAACTTATGGCCAACGTGGTCAAGCATTCGGGGGCTTCTGTTTGCACAATTACATTCGACAGTCGTACTGACGGCATCGCGATTACGATTCATGACAATGGCAAAGGATTTCCGGAGAGCACTGCCGGTTCGGGATTCCGAAAAGGGTTCGGGCTGCTTACCATTCAGGAATCTATCCGTCATCTCGGAGGGGATGTTGCCTTCACATCCGACAGTGTTGGCGGTAATGTCCTTATCTTTATTCCTTTCAAACAATCTGCACCCGCACTCGATGTGGAAATGAGTGCAGCAACAGGAAGATACAATGAATAAGACCATCCGTGTTGTCATTGCAGATGACCACAAGGTTTTTTTAGAAGGTCTTTGCTCGTTGGTTAAAGACGAAAAAGACATCGAAGTCGTCGGGAAAGCCGCCAGCGGTACAGAGTTGGTGGAACTGGTAGCCAAGCTGCGTCCTGATGTAGTTATTTCTGATATCAGTATGCCGGGGATGAACGGAATTACTGCTGCGCAGAAAATCACTCAGGAATTCCCTGATACGCGCATTATTGCGTTGTCGATGCATAAAGATACACAGTTTGTACGGGAAATTTTAAAGACAAACGCCTACGGCTTTCTGCTGAAAGATTGTTGTTTTGACGAGTTAGCACATGCTGTGCGTTCTGCGATGAAGGGTGAAATCTGTTTAAGCCAGCCTCTTAGAGATTCTGTCGTGATGGATTATATAGGAACATTGCGTAATCCTCAGGAAGAGGAGGTTCCTCTTTCTACAAGGGAGAGAGAAGTGCTTAAATTAATTGCTGAAGGTAACAGTACCAAGGAAGTGGCGGAGCAGCTCTGTATCAGTGTTAAAACAGTTGAAACGCATCGCAGACAGATCATGCAAAAAACCAAATATACCAGTGTGGCAGAGCTGACAAAGTACGCAATACGTTGTGGATTGACGACTGTTTAAGTGCTCAAACAATGTTTAATAAAATAAGTGCGTTGGGGAAAAACCTTACCGTTTTTCCACTTTTCCCTGATTGAGTGATTCTAGAATTAGACTTATTTATATAATCCTATCAGGATTTATTAGTCGGTGAAAAACCGGAGCAATACAAGGAGTTAAGTGATGAGAATTCTTAGAATTAATACTCGAACTCAGGAATACGCTTTTGAAGAGCTTGGTGAATATGCAGGCCTTGGTGGTCGCGCTCTTACTTCCCGCGTTGTAAACAAAGAAGTGCCTGCTGATTGTCATGCACTTTCTGCTGAAAACAAACTTGTTTTTGCATCCGGTGTTCTTGCCTGCACAAATGCTGCTAACTCTGGCCGTGTTTCCGTAGGCGCTAAATCTCCACTTACCGGTGGTATTAAAGAAAGTAACTCCGGTGGCCAGTTTGCCAACCAGATGGGCAAAATGGATCTTCAGGCAATTATCCTTGAAGACAAGCCTGAAGACGGTTCTGACTTTTCCAATATTTTTATTTCTAAAGACGAAGTAAAGTTCTCTCCTGCTAAAGAAATTGTTGGGATGCATAACTACCCTGCACAGGAAAAATTGCAGGAAGAGTTCGGTAAAAAAGCGGTCACCTGTCTTTGTGGTCCTGCGGGCGAACATTGCATGCAGGCTGCAACCATTCAGTTCTCCGACCCTGAAGGTCTTCCTACCCGTTCTGCAGGTCGTGGTGGTATGGGTGCTGTTCTTGGTTCCAAGAAAGTAAAATCCATCATCCTTGATCCAGAAGTTAAGGGTAAAGCTGTTATGGGCGACGAAGAAGGCTTTAAAGCTGCCCGTAAAGAGTGGACAGACATCCTTCGCAGTCACCCTGTAACCAGCGAAGGGCTTCCGGCATTCGGTACCGCAATCCTCGTTAACATTGTTAACGAAGCAGGCGCGTTGCCAACTAAAAACTTCCGTACCGGTCGTTTTGAGAATGCTGGCAAAATTTCCGGTGAAACTCTGGCTGAAACCATTACTAAACGTGAAGGTAAAGTTTCCCACGGTTGTCACACAGGTTGTATCATCCAGTGCTCACAGGTGTACAACGACAAGAACGGTAAAATGCTTACCACTGGTTTTGAATATGAAACCATCTGGGGATTCGGCGCACATCTTCTCATTGATGACCTTGATCTCATCGCCACTATGGACCGTACCTGTGATGAAATCGGTATGGACACCATCGAAATGGCCAGCTCCCTTGCAATGGCAATGGAAGGCGGCCTTATCGCATGGGGCGACGGCCCTGCCGCTCTTGAATACCTCAGAAAAGTCGGTACCGGCGATCCTGTAGGTCGTATTCTTGGTAACGGTGCAGGCTTTACCGCAGCAGCATTCGGCGTTGACCGTATCCCGACTGTTAAAAACCAGTCTATGCCGGCATATGACCCGCGTGCAGTAAAAGGTGTCGGTGTTACCTACGCAACGACTCCAATGGGTGCTGACCATACCGCTGGTTATGCTGTATGTCAGAACGTTCTGAAATGTGGTGGCGACATTGATGGTCACAGCAAAGAAGGTAACGTTGAAGTTTCCAAGAACCTTCAGATTGCAACCGCAGCTGTTGACTCCCTTGGCCTCTGCCTCTTCGTAGCGTTTGCTGTTCTCGATGACGAACGCGGTGTTCCTTGCATGGCGAAACTCGTTTCCGGTCTTCTCGGTTCCGAATACAGCGTTGATGACGTAGTAAATCTCGGTATCGGTGCACTTCAGGACGAGCTTGACTTTAACCGTCGCGCAGGATTTACCGAAAAAGACGATCAGCTTCCACGCTGGTTCACAGAAGAAGCTCTCCCGCCACATAACGTGAAATGGGACTTCACTGCAAAAGAACTTCAGGGCGCTAAAGTTTAGCAACAGCCTGATACACATTACAAGTACAAAACGCCGGAGGAAACTCCGGCGTTTTTTTGTGGAAAGCTAATGAGGCATAAGACATGAGCCTGCGTAGTCAACGAGTCTGACTTGCATATAAAAGCCTTTGGCGTTTCCTGAGAAACTGTCTCCCGGAAAGGGGCTTAGGCCGCCGGATGCAATAAAAGTAAAACAGTTGTGAACTACGAATGGTTGAACGACGTGCGCTTTTTGTCCGGATTAAGCGGAGGGTTTTCCGTCAGTTCAGCTATGACCTCTTTGAAATCTTTGAGCAGCAGGCTGAGCATATCCACGCTGGTGCCGTGCCGGACAACAATGCGTTGCACGACGATCTCTTCGCAGTTTGGCGGCAGGGTGTAGGTTGGTATAAGCCAGCCGCGTTCGCGCAACCCGTCTGAGAGCTGGTAGAGGCTGAAAGGTGGAGTTGCGTCATCTTTAAGTTTCCAGCAGATGAGCGGAAGTCCTTTGGAACTGTTGTTGATGAACTCGAATAAGTTGAATTGTTCGAGTCCGGCTGCAAAATATCGTGCGGCAGCAAAGGCGGCTTCCTGTACTTTTATGTAGCCCTCGTATCCGAGGCGGAGGAAGTTGTAGTATTGCGCGACAACCTCGCCACCGGGACGTGAGAAGTTAAGAGCGAAGGTTGGCATTTGTCCGCCAAGATAGTTGACGCGGAAAATAAGATCTTCCGGAAGATCTTTTTCTGTTGCCCATATCACCCAGCCGCAGCCGAGAGGTGCAAGCCCGTATTTGTGACCTGACGCGTTGATCGACTTGACGCGGGGGAGCCGGAAATCCCATTTGATTTCGGGATGCATGAACGGAGCAACAAAACCGCCGCTTGCAGCATCAACGTGCATAGGTATGTCGAGCCCTGTTTCTTGTTGAAGCTTGTCGAGGGCGGCGTGAACATCCGCAACAGGTTCATAGTGCCCTGTGAAGGTAGTGCCGAGGGTCTGTACGACCCCGATGGTGTTTTCATCACAGTGGGCGATTACGTCTTTCGGAGAGGACATGTATTTGCCTTTTTCCATGGGCAGTTCACGCAGTTCAATTTCCCAGTAGCGGGCAAACTTGTGCCAGCATACCTGAACAGGGCCGCAGACAAGGTTGGGTTTGTCGTACGGCTTTCCGGCGGCTATCCGGCGTGCCTTCCAATTCCATTTAAGCGCCATACCTCCAAGCATGGCAGCTTCGCTTGAGCCTGTAGTGGAGCAGCCGATTGCGGGCGGACAATCCGTTGCAGCATGGTTCGTACATTCTTTGGCATTCCAAAGGGTAGAGAGCATTGACACGCAGCGGGACTCAATTTCTGCCGTCTGCGGATATTCATCTTTGTCGATCATGTTTTTGTCGATACATTCTTCCATAAGTTCATGAACTTCCCGTTCAAGCCAAGTAGAACAGAATGTCGCCATGTTCTGACGTGAATTGCCGTCAAGGAGAAGCTCGTCGTGAATCATCTGGTACACAGCTTCCGCATTGCGCTCTTTGCGGGATATCCGATGCACGTTCAAGGGTTTTGCCATAGCTTCAGTGGTGAAGAGGTCATCAATAATAACTTTGTGATTATGAAGGGGCATATGTTCCTCTCTACGTTTTTGATTCTATTTGGGTAATGAATACAATAAAATAGTTACACAGAGAGAAAAGTATAAGTTGGACTGAAGCTACAAAAAAAACTGCACAATTGCGTGGGCAACGGTGCAGTTTATATCTTGGAGGCAGGCCTGGTTATGGTTCAATTGTTGTTCCTAGCAGGTCAAGGAAAGCCTTGATGAATGCCGGATGTGCAGGCCACGCAGGAGCAGTGACAATGTGTCCGCTGACACAGGCGTTTGAATACGTATCGTTGAATAATTCCAGTGTGCCGCCCGATTGTAAAATCTCTGGATTAACTGCTGGATACGGGCAACAGGCAACGCCTTTGAGGACTTTGGCAGCCACAAGAATCTGTGGGCCGTGACAGATGGCGCCAATTGGTTTTTTCGCTTCATGCATTGTCCGGACAATTGTCAGTACACGGGTATCAAGACGCAGGAATTCCGGAGCACGACCACCGGGAAGGATAAGCCCGTCGTAGTCGTCAACGTCAATAGTTTCAAAACTTGTATTCAAAAGGAAATTATGTCCGCGCTTTTCTGTGTAGGTCTGGTGTCCTTCGAAATCATGAATTGCAGTGGCAATGAATTCACCTGCGTTTTTATCCGGAGAAACCGTGTCTACAGAATGTCCCGCAAGTAGCAGCATCTGATAGGGCACCATCACTTCATAATCTTCTACAAAATCTCCAACGATCATAAGAATTCGTTTTGCTGGCATTTTTAGTCTCCTGATATAAATGCTTTTCCAATGGTATCTCGTACTAAGAATATATGAAATAACAATTATTTATAAGACATGATGCGGCGTGGCTGCAAAAAAGAAAGCCCTCTGTGTAACTGGGTATACAGAGGGCTTTACTGCTATCGCAACCGTCGGTTGCGCGCAGGTGAAATATACTGCTGCATATGTCCGCGCCATTACTGTTATATAATCAATCTGTAATAGCTTATTAGACCAGTTGGATATTCATCTGCGATGAAAGTGAGGGTGGTTGTAATGGTGTCGATTGTACCGGTTGTAATGGTTATGATGATATCTAGGTCGATAGTAATTATGATGATAGTAATTGTGATGATAGTAATTGTTGCGCCAGCCATATGGAGCATTTCGGTAATATGGAGAGTAGTTGTAGCCGCCGGAAACAGCAGCCGTGCACCCCAATGCTAAGGCAAGCAGCATGACGCAGCTAGCCCGTAATATGATTTTTCGAAGCATGTGTGTCTCTCCTTGGCAGCGCGTGTCTAACGTGCCGGTTTTAAGGCCGTGACTGCACTGCTGCTAAGTGTGTTCACATCATTGTAGCAGAGGGAGAGAGCTTAGTTTGAGTATTTTTGCTGTCTGTGAATCTGTAATATCCGTCTGGTGACGGGAAGTTTCGGGAATTGTTGCCGAATCTATACAGTAGTAAATTTGAGAGAATAAGGGCGGAAAAGGCATATGGGGAGACGGGCCTATGCAAAACTGCTGGGAACATGCCTAGGGGATATGCTGATCGTTATCCTAATTCCAGTAATTTCTGTACCAGATTTACTAGGAAGGAGGCTATGACTTGTACTGGCTGCCAGAAGTTGATGATGCCAAACCAATCTAATACCGCAAGCAGTATGATGCATACAGTCAATAAACCGATATTCCGAAGCATGTTTCTCTCCTTGACGGTTCGGTTGACAAAGAGTCAAAGCAGAGCGCTGTGACTGCGTTGCAGTAAGATTCTATCATGCCATAATAGCAGTATAAGACAGTTTTGTTTGAGTATTTTTATCGTCCGGAACATGTGTATCACGTTTTGTCCGGTAGTTTATAAAATGGCTGCAGAGTACCGGCGTCGTCAAACTCGAGAGGATGAGAGCATGGTAGGTGGATGGTTGCGCCAGCCATTGCAAGATCGTCGAGAACTGCTTCTGTCGCCCAGAAATGTTGCAAAGAGAGCGTGTTTGTGATGCGCACTGCCCGTATATGCTCTGGAGCTTTTGCCAGTGCTGCATCAATAACGGCCTTGTCTGTAGGGAGTGTTATTGGCAATCGTCCGCTTGCCCATACTCCGGTAGTGAGCGAGTTTGCATACGTTGCGGTGGGGTCTATGGAATCTGCAAGACGTTGCGGGATGAGATCAGCCATGCCGATGCCGTGCGCGTTGCCTTGTGATTGCGGGGTAAGGTTCAACACGACAAGTGTTTTGTATTCCGGCTTTCGCTCGCCAGCCATACGTCGCCATGTTCCGATAACGTTGGTATCCATGCCGGTTCCGCTGATATTCTTGCCCATTTCATCGATGATGAGAAGGTCAAGCGAATCAACAGGAATACGCGGCAGAAGAGCAGAGGACACAGACAACAGGGCAGAATCTGTTTTTACTATATCTTCCGGTGTGCAGAGCCGTATGCTGTGCAGTTGTTCTACAGCATTCTCTACTATAGCGAGACCTGCGAGCAGGGTAATATTTTCCAGTATACGCAGCGCAGCAGGTTTGATTACTTGTTCCAGCGGGAAGTTGTGCAGGTTGTCTGCCCCGCGAGGTTTGCCGAGTCCAATTGCGAGCATCTTGCACAGGCCGGATTCGACTTCTCCATGGAACAGCGTGTGCGGCTTTACACGGTTCATCACAAAAATATAGTCCGCTTCCAGTGCATCTTTTGCCACAAATACTTCTGCGCCTTCATTCAGCGTTCCAAGGCTGACTGTCTCTATAGATGAAACAATAGGGCACCCCGCTGACTCTTCTGTGATGCCGAGCTTGGCAAGAATAGCAGTCTGCCCTTCAGCGGTAGAACCGCCATGGGAACCCATTGAAGGTATGATGAAAGGACGCAGTCCCATGATTTTAAGGTTGCGTACAACAGCTTGCAGCAGCGGCACAATGCAGTCGATACCACGTGAGCCGACCGTAATGCCGATTCGTGCGTTTTGCTTTACTGACGAACTGTCAAAAGAAGCAAATACCGTATCTACGGTCTTTGCAATATCATCAAGTTGAGACGTCTCAAATGTTTGTTCGACGTCATAGAAGATAGGGTATGGCATGGTATTCCTGCTATGCAGCTTCTGTCAGTGCGGATTTTTCTATAGGTCATTCCTGTCGAACACGTTGGTATAGTTAAGCATACCTGTGAGAATAGCAAAAATGACAACGCCAATCCAGCAGTTCCGGCAGAACGTAAAGCAGCACCGTTATGCCGCGGAAAAGCAAGATGAAGTACCGGATGTGTGTGCTTCATGGTTTCATTATTTCAATGTGTTTACCTGAGCGTGCGGAGTTAATAGCCGTTGCGGTAATGTTATTAGTTTTAGCAGGTTTTAAATTAATAAGAGTGCCGATACCAACACCTGCGGGGTAAAATGTGCCGCCTGTGGTGGCAGTAGCAATAATGATACGGTTAATGCTCTGCGTCATAGCAGGAATGTTTATGGCTAAAAACGTGGCAAAGATGGTGAGAGAACAAATTTTATGTATGGTTCTCCTTCTTTTTTGTATTAAGTTAATAAAAACAAGCTTTTGTAGGTTTTTGCAAGAGTTTGGCAAGATTGTCAGCAATTTTGTTGTATTAGGTGTTGTTCATAATTATTAGATAGCTAGACATAGGGTGGCAGATGGTTTACTGAGCAGCTTCCTTTTTGTGGAAAGTTGATATTATTCAGACTGCCTTTTTATGGTGTTTTTTCTAAATGAAAGTAATGGTAGGAAATTGGTATGAAGAACTGTCCTCCTAGCCAGCTTGTTGCTGACCATTTGGAAGATCTTATTCTTTCAGGACAGCTGTTGCCAAGAGAGCGTCTTGGCGAAACAGACATGGCAGACAGATTTTCTGTTAAGCGCCACGTTATTCGTGACGCCTTCAAGGTTCTTGAGAGTAAAGGGCTTATTGAAACGAAGCGATACAAAGGTGCACGTGTTGTAAGTCTTTCTATGAAAGAGATCAGCGACGTGTTCGATATCCGTATTAATTTAGAAAGATTTGCCTACAGCCTTGCCCTGAATAATATGCGTGAAGAGGATTTTTCGGAGCTTGAAGCCATTGCCGCAAAATTTCTTGATAGCGTAGATACGGCAAATGTTGAAGAGTTGAGCCGGTTAAATACAGAATTTCATAATATTATATATAAGCGTGCGGACAATGCGGCATTGGTTGAAATCATCAATGATCTGCATGTTAAACTTTATATTACGCGTTATGCCGCATGGGATAAAAGAGAGTACATTCTCCAGTCCGGAGAAGAGCATTTAGAGTTTATTGAGGCAATGCGGAAAAAAGATATCGATGTGTTAAATGATCTTTCTCGCAGACATATTTACAATTCCAAGACTGCCTATGAAAAGCGCATCTCTAAAATTACTCCTCTTGCGTTATGTGAGAAAGAAGTTGGCTTAAAATAAAAAAGCTTGAATACGATTTTCAGAACGAGACAATGAATTGATATAGAAAAAGGCGACATCTGCATGATGCCGCCTTTTTGGTATTAATTCCATTTTACAACATTACTCTTTAAGAATTGCGTTCAGGCTAGGTGCTGGCTGGAAGGTAACAGTTTTTTGGCCGTTTACTGTTTCAACATTAAATTCTCCGAGCCCGCCCAAGTCGATTTTCTGTCCGTTTTTGAGGCCCATAACAATTGCAGCTTTCACTACATCAAAAGCAAGGTATGCTTCATATTCGTCGGCAAACTTGTCACCCATTGCTGTAGTTAGGTTGTTTACAACATTTTTTGTGTATCCAGTAATAGGGTCGTGTTTTACACGTTCGCGCACTGCTTCAATATCAGGCGCAACAACTTGGCAAGCTTTAGTTGAGCAGGACATACAAACGCCTGGATAGTCTTGGTTAGGCATGAAAAAAATCTCCTTTTTAAAGAAATGTTCTGAAACAGTACCACGGAGGAATTGTTCAGGTCTATTTGATAGCGTGTAGATTCTTTCAAGCAAGCAATGGGGCGCTGTTCATTCAAGATAACGGGCTAAAGAATCTGAGGCATCTTTTGTGTTCAAAAGTTAAGAAAGTGCCATTTTGTGAATGTATTTGACGCTGAAAAGCTAATTGATTAGGCCTCGAACGTTATATTGAGGAGAGACCTATGAAATTGGTACCATTGCATATTGAAATTACTGAGGAACATCCGGCTTATCGGTGGGCAAAATCTCAATCCGATTCAGTTAACGCCATTGGACACATTGGCACTCATTTAGATTGCTATACGACAGAACCAACTAAAGATACCTACGAAGTGGATGTAGTTGTTTTTGATTGTACCAAGGCGATGCCGACCGCGGCACAATTCGCGGAATCGGATTTGATTGGAAAAGCCGTAGTTTTTTATACATGCGTGCTGAACTCTGCAGGGTACGGAAGTGATGTTTATGGAAAAAGTGAAACATTTTTGACACAAAAGGCATTAGATGCCTTGCTCATAAGAAAACCGGCGTTTATATTGATTGACGGCTGTGGCATTGGTAACCATGGCGAAGAGCATCAACGTTTTGATAAGCAGTGTGAGAGACAAAACTGTTTTGTAATTGAAAACGTTCTGCTGTCAGAAGAAATTGTGAAGTCGTTGCGTCGTATTCGCATTGCTGTTGATCTTGAATCATCTTCAACAGGAAAATGCTGCCAAGTTTGGGGTGAGTGCACTTCCAAATAGGCATCGCTTCTAAAAGTAATGACCTTTCACTTGACCCGGATAACCCATTGCGATAAAAACCACTCCTCACATAAGCCAACATAGCTCAGTCGGTAGAGCAACTGATTCGTAATCAGTAGGTCGTCGGTTCAATTCCGATTGTTGGCTCCAGTAAATAAAGGCTCTTAGAAGGTTATTCTTCTGAGAGCCTTTTCTTTTTTTAAACTATTTCTAACCAAGGAGGGAGTTTCTAACTTTTGGTTAACCATTTGGTTAGAACAAGTAATACCAAGAAAAAGCCCTTCGGAGAAATCCGAGGGGCTTTTTCTACTGCTGGTCGGCAGTAGCATACTCACTGGACTCTATATATTTTTTTATGCTGTCATGCCTGTAATAGATCCGGTTAGAACTCTTTACATACTTTGGCCACGTCCTTGGCATCGCCAGACGTTTAGGGTGGCTGCGGGGATACCTGTAACTTGGCTGGCTTCTTCCACTGATACGCTAATTTTGTTTACAGGTAGAATGTTAATAGGTGGCATTTCGTGATGTGTCTGCATGTTGTTTCCTTGTATTTTTAATCCAAATCGAAAGTTTCAGGGAAAATCTTGTCTACTTCGTCTGTCAGATCAGAGAAGTGGCTGACTTCGGATATGTGTATGTAAAACAAGCTGCTAATGGAGGAGTTAAGGTCGTTCATTGCTTCCTTAACTTTATCTGTGAGGTAGCTGTATGCTCCGTCCATTTTTTCGAAGAGAGTTTCAAGCGTACGGTGTGCGTTTAAGTAATTTTGAGCAGTGTTCCGGCGCATAGCGTCTATGCTTACGGTTATGGTATTTGTTGCCATGTCTTTTACCCCTTCGGCATACAGCGGGTACACCATAAGCCGTAGTTGTTGGTGTGTGGTTCGCCTTTGCAGATCAGGTGACCGCAGCAGTCGCAGTGGCCGATAACTGGTTTTCCTGCAATAGCGGCCACCTCGAGGTAGTAGGGTGAATTGTCACGAACCAGTAATGGACGATTGTAGCTTACTTATCCCATTCTTTTCGTTTGTCGTAACGAACCATTCAAGAACTCCCCAAAGTTCTTTGGGAAGTCGTTCTGATGGTGGTGCTTCGTTGCAATGATCTGTTGAGTGAAGTTAGGCAAATAGAAATTTTGGCGATCTAGTACATAGATATCGAGGAGTTGAACCCGGTAGCCGTCCAAATGTGGTACACAAGGTGGCACATTATAATCTCATTATTTTTTTAAACTATTAAAATCCAAATGGTTATGTTTCGATTCGAATCCCTCCTTCTCCGCCATGAGAATTAAGCCCTTACAGTGACGACTGTGAGGGCTTTTTTTGTGTTCAACGAACAGCGGTAAGGAATTTATCCAATTTGCTATTAAGGAGAATGGGGAAATTTTCGTTAACATGATCGTTTAAAGTAAGATTTTTCATTATGGAATAGGTATTTAGCTGGGAGTTCTCCCTATACAACATATTACTACTTCAATTTCTTTTCTTATAAAGACTCGCAAATTACATAGGTTGCCGAAAAAGTATTATGAACTTTCTATAACTGTTTAGTTTGAATTGTTAATGTGTTTTTCGAGTCTGATTTTTAAAATTAGTTCACCTTACATTTTATTACAACATTAATTGCCTATTGATCTAGATGAAGAACTGTAAAGTATCTCATCCGTGTAACAGTATTGCAATGCATTTTTATTTTCTGTTATGAACATAACATGAAGAAATAATAATTTTTTTAATGATAAAAATTTCATTTGCGCATATAGCGCAGCTAAAGTTTTCGTTAATAAAAAAATAAGAATGAAAAAATATGCACAAACTTGCTACTGCTCTACTTTTATTATGCAACGTATCGCTTTTGTTGATGGGTCAACCTCTTGATGGGTATTCAAGTACGGAAGAATCTATATTTAGAAACGATGCTGTATTACAACAACAAGAAGAACAACGAAGGAAAGAACTACAGAAAAAACACAAAGAGCAGTACGAAAAATCTCTTGGTGATGAAGAGTACTTGCTACCCAAAAGCCCTGAAGAGGCAGATCAAAAAATATGTGTTTCAATAAAGACCATATCACTGACTGGGTGCACGTTACTTGATGAAGATGAGTATAGTGAAATTATAGCACGCTATAGCTCCAAGTGCTTGCGCCTTGCTGATATTAAGGAGCTTATACGCGAGCTAACAAACCTCTACATCGCAAAAGGATACATAACTTCACGTATTTTTGTCCCACAACAAGATATGGGTTCTGGCGTGTTGAAGTTAGTTGTTGTTGAAGGAGAGGTAACGTCTTTTAAATTTAATCCGCCAGCAGAAAATGGAGAAAGGCAACTCTATTGTGCTTTCCCAGATCTTAATGGTCGTAAGCTTAATATTCGAGATATTGAGCAGGGACTTGATCAGCTTAATAAGTTGCCTTCAAATAATGCTAAAATACGCCTTGAGCCTGGTGAAAAAGTTGGCACAACATGTGTGGTTATTGACAATCAGCCGACGCGTACCTGGCGTCCCGCTTTCGGTGTAGACAACTCCGGTCAAGAGCTTACGGGCACGACACAATTTTTGTCTTCTTTTGAAAAAGACAACTTGTTCGACCTAAATGATCTTCTTTCTATTTCGTTTAGTGGTGATGCTGAAAATCTATTTAATTATGAAGGATTGAGGAGTTATAGTCTGCAATCTTTCTATACGATGGGGTATGGGTATTGGTCTTTTTCGGGAACCTTTGGTGTATTTAAATATAACAGCCTCATCGGTGATGGAAATATGCAATTGCGTAACACAGGTGAAACCTTGACAGGTGGAGCCTCGTTAGAGCGTGTTGTGTATCGAAGTGCTAATAGCAAATTTACTCTTGGAACATCCTTTTTAAGTCGTTGTATACGCACCTACCTTGACGACACAAAATTACTTGCAAGCAGCTATCAACTTACAGATCTTTCGATGTACGGCAGTGGTGTTGTCCGTGTATTAGGCACCGCCATATCCATTCGTGGTGAGTACACTAAGGGACTGCCAATATTTGGCGTTCAGCCAACGGATTCTGAGTTTTCTTTGGCGTCACCTCAGACAACATTTGATAAAGCCACATTGAATCTTAGTGTAATGCGCCCGTTTACGATTTATTCAAACCAGTTCGTATTTTCATCTATTTTTTCCACCCAATGGTCTCCAGATACTCTCTACTCTGCGGAACAGTTCAGCATAGGGAGTAGGTATACGGTGCGTGGATTTCATGAGGACAATATTTATGGAAGTACCGGGGGATATGTAAGGAATGATTTGGCATTGATCATTCCTATGGAAGATATGTGGGGGTTGGCGAAGTCTATTGAAATATTTGCTGGGTATGATGCTGGATGTGTATTGGAGGATCAGCATGATGCCTATAACGGGGGGACACTGCAAGGTGCAGTATTGGGAATACGCACCGGTGGCGGACGTTTGGCGGCAGAAATTGTTTTCGCAAAGCCATTAGATGCGCCTGATTATCTTTTGAAAAATGATTTTGAAATATATTCCTCTGTAAAGCTAACGTTTTAAGGTGTCACCATGAGTTCTCTTTATCACAAAATTTTATGTTCAGTACTATGTTTTCTGATGACTTTTTCGCCTGCACTTGTTCATGCACAAGGAATCATTGTTGATACTGGTGCGAAGGCAAAACATCAGGCACAGCTAGATGCGGCACGAAATGGTGTTCCTATAGTGAACATCCCTGCTCCTAATCGACACGGCATCTCGCATAGTAAGTACACTGAGTTCAATGTATCAAATCGTGGCGTAATTATTAACAACAGCAATGCGATTGGTAGATCTCAACTTGGCGGCGTTATTGGTGCGAACCCGTTATTACATTCTGGATCAGCAGCTAAAATTGTTAACGAAGTAACCGGAACAAACCGTTCTTTATTGAATGGATATATTGAGGTTTTCGGAAAACGTGCGGATTATATCTTAGCCAACCCTAACGGCATTACTGTTAATGGCGGTGGATTTATTAATATCCCTAAAGCGATGCTCACAACAGGGGTTCCACGTTGGGATGAACATGAAAATCTTCTTGGTTTGGATGTTGATAAGGGTGATATTGAAATCAGTGGTGCGGGACTAAATGCTCGCAATATTGATGCATTTTCTATGGTTACCCGTGTGGCTAAGATTAATGCTGGTATTTACGCCAAAGATCTCACCGTAACTACAGGAACAGGCCAATATGACTATTTATCCGGTAGGATGGCTTCTTCTGAAGCTAGCGGAAGTAAGCCAGCCGTTTCAATCGACTCAACAGCTCTTGGCGGTATGTATGCTGACCGTATTCGTCTTGTAGGAACAGAAAAAGGGGTTGGTGTTAACCTTGAAGGGTTGACGCAGTCTACTGATCATTTGGAAATTAGTTCAGCCGGCAAGATTCAACTACGCAATAATATAGTAGCGCAAAATGAATTAATCGCTTCCGGGGATTCTATAGTTATTTCTGGTGCCGTTAATTCGTCGGGCGCAATTAAACTTGATGCAAATAATGCAATAACAATAGAGCGTAAAACGGATAATTCTGACCCTCTCGTAGCGGGAAATAACATTGCTTTTTCTGCAAGTGATGTGGCCGTAAATGGAGGCGTTTCTGCTGGATCTGAGCTAGGGGTTACAGCTCGTAATCATATTGAGATTTCAGACAAGTTGTCTTCTGAGGACAAGCTAACTCTTAAAGGCAAAAGCATAAGAGTAGATAGCTCTGTTACTGCGGGTAAGGTTCTACGCATTGAAGGTCAGGAGGGTGTGCATAGCACTGGCGATATCGCTTCTGGTGGGTCAATGACCGTTACCGCAGGGGTAGCTACTTTAGAAGGCGATATCACAGCAAACGGTTCTATAGAGATTGAAAGCACAGGTAAGTTGGCGACCTCTGGCACAATGTCATCTTTAGCTCAGACGACTTTACAGGGACAAGATATAGAGGTGGCTGGTGATATTACCACTGGTAGTGACTTAACAATCTCTGCAAGTCAGGTTGCTGTTATATCAAATGCCATATCGTCGCAGGGTAATATTGCTCTGTCTGCTGATAATCTTAAGGTGCTGCAGTCCGCTATTGCTGGTGGCGATTTCCGCGCTGTAGTCGGTCATGGGCTTATCACAAGCGGAGTATTGTCTGCCGGGCAAGAATTGGCATTCCAAGCTGGCTCCATGGATATTGCAGAAAAAGTACTCTCCACGGATGCAATGCATTTACGTGCAGATGACAGCATTACTACGAGAGCTCTCCTTTCCTCTGGAAAAGACTTTGTTCTTAACGCAGGCCAACTGCAACTCCATGAAGGTATTACTTCCGGAGGTGATCTGTCTTTGGACGTAGGGGGGAACTGGACTTCTTCAAACGATATTTCATCAATTGGCTCAGTTTACCTTAAAGCAAGCGGAATAGATCTTTCAGGCCATGTCATAGCAGGAAATAACCTTTCTATTGCAGGCACAGGGGATGTCTCTGCCAAAGGACAATTCTCTGCAGGAAATCTTCTGCGAGTTTCTGGGAATAACGTAGCTGCGTCAGGTTTACTGGTGTCCAATGATCGTGTTGAAGTGGCAGCAAATGATAAGATTGAACTCACAGCAGAGACAGGAAGAATCTCAGCAGTCATTGATGCCCCGACAATTGAACTCGATGCCTCAAAAATTAGCAACTCCGCAACCGTATCCGCTGGTACAGATCTTAATTTGCATGCCACTGATTCTGTAACCAATACAGGGGTATTGGCTTCGGCTGGCAATATCCATGCTAGCATTAAAGGCCAGTTTACCAATGACAAAGGGGCGGTCATATCGAAAGGGGATATTACCCTTGAAGGTGAAGCTGCTGGTGAGAGTATGGCGTCCTTTACTAATGCCTCTGGTCAAATAGAGTCATATGGTGGTTCTATTACCATTTCTGCAGACGAATTTATTAACTACAACAGTGAATATTCTGTAGTCGCTGGACGTGAGAGTGTTTTTCGAGGTGCATATTGTAGCACTGGGAATACACGAGATAACTGTGAAGACTTTTTTACATCTTTAACAGGAGATCCTTTTAGTTACTCTAGGCGTCGTACCTGGGCAGTTGACAATGCTATGCTACGGGCTCTTGGTCTGAATACAGCAGAAAGAACGTTTTCACGATCAGAAGTTCAAGCGGCAATTAATAAATCAAGAGAGGAACTTCTTGTTAAACCGGACCCAACTCGAGAAAGTTATGTTAATTCTGCGCAAGGACATTTGAATAGTGGCCATGAGTATGCGGTAAGGTCTCCACGATATTCAGTTTTGGTTAAAGCTGTTACAGTAGAAGATAGTGCAGAAAATATAGATAAAATGGCTACTATTACAGCCAAAGATGATTTGTATATTTCCAGTACTAACTTTAGAAATACTGGTAGCGCATTAACATCAATTCTTGGTGATATAACAGTAGACACTACAAACTTTGTTAACGAAGAAAATGCGGCCTATTCTCACAGCTCTGTTATATGGGGAATCGGTAAATATAATGAACACCGTAGTCCTCGGTATGAGAATCACGGAAGTGGTGTTGAGAAAAAAGATATTAAGATTGCAGGCTCCGGCGGAACAATAGTTGCCGGAGGAGATGTTGTAATTACTGCAACACATGCAACGAATGGTATAGAATCCTACACTACAGGCGGACAAGGCACGTATCCAGAAAGTACTATGGCATCGGTGCTTTCCCCCCTTGCTGGTGAAACTCCCGTCGCTCCAGTCGACGATAGTCATTTTTCAAAAGTGGAAGTTCCTTTGCTTCCGGAACACCTTAGCCAATTATACATAATCAATAAAACTCCAGGTCACCGCTATAGGGTGGAGACTAATCCTGTATTACTTAGCATGTCTGAGTTTCTTGGATCAGACTATTTCTTTAAGCGTGCCGGTTTTACCATGGACGAAACAGAGCAGGTTCTCGGTGATGCTGGCTATGAAACCAAATTAGTCCAAGAACAGATTTACAAGCTTACAGGTGGTAGATTCTTAGATTCCGGCGTTACGTCTGACGCAGATCAAATGCAGATCTTAATGGACAATGCGCTAGCGGAAAAAGATTCTCTCTCATTAAGTGTAGGCGTGGCCCTTACGGAAGACCAGATAGCTTCACTGCATAATGATATTCTCTGGATGGAGAAAAAAACAGTTGCAGGAGAAGAAGTCTTTGTTCCTGTTGTGTATCTGGCTTCAAACAGCCTTGATAAACTAGCCACAGACGGTGCTGTTATTGTTGGCAAAAGTGTTAAGGTTGTTGCTGACGATGTGAAGAATAGTGGAGCAATAGTCGCCAAAGAAGACGTGACAATTACCACAGAAGAGTTTTTGAACTCTGGTGGCACGGTTTCTGGTGCTACAAGCGTAGCCGTTACAGCAACGGGTGATATTACAAACAGAAGTGGTGTAATAGAAGGGGGGAATGTCTCACTTACTGCAGAGGGAGATATTGTCTCAGATAAGTATGTTAAGACGCATAATGCCGGAGGCAGTGTTGTACAAACTTCTGGAGCACGCGGCGCAATACGCGCAACTGGTGATCTGCAATTAACGGCTGGTAACGATGTTGTCTTAAGTGGGACAGATGTTGTTTCAGGTGGAAACACTTCTATTTCTGCAGTGCGTGATGTGGCGATAGTAGGCAAAGAAACTACTGCAAGTTCACACATTGACCGTGGAAAGAAAAATAGATCATGGAGTAAAGACTCTCATTTTGACGAAAGCGTTGTTGCTGCTGGAGAAAATATAGAAATATCCGCCGGACGGGATGTGGCAATGCAGGCAAGCCTTGCAGCCTCCGGTGCTGACACCTCCATTACGGCTGGTGAACACGTAAACATTACCTCAGCTGCTGAGCACAACGAGTTTTATTACTATAGTAAGTCCAAAGGCAGTGGGGTGTTTGGCAAGAAAAAGGTCAGCTCAGGGCATGAACTTAATATTCGTAACAAGGGCTCAAAGATTTCAGGCGGCGGTAATGTAAAGATTCTTGCTGGATCTGCCGGTGAAGGAGATTTAGCTGTTATTGGTAGTGACATCAATGCGGACGGCAATCTGGCGCTAGAGTCGAGCGGCAAGATTAGCGTTGCTTCAGCACAAGATGTTCATGAATCATCACGGTACCATAGCAGTAAGGGGTTTTTAGGGGCAAAGCTAAAAAGCGGCGACTATACTAGCTCTACGCAGGTTGCCAGCAATCTGAGTTCTGGGGGAACGTTCTCTGCGACAGCAGAAGATGACGTAAGGTTGTCTGCAAGCAATATTTTTTCTGATGGGGAGCTTTCGTTAACAAGCAATCAGGGGGACATAAACATTGTTGCTGCGCAAAATGAATATACCTCCCGTAATAAAAAGGAAAAATCAGGCTTTTCGTTAGGATTTGATTCAGGTTGGCTGACCTATGCTGAAAGCAGTGTAGGTAAAGGTTCAGCTAAGCACTCCACGAGCGTTGGTTCCAGCGTCATTTCAAATGAGAACATTACTATCGCAGCTCATAATGATGCGGTAGTAATAGGCTCTGAACTCATGGCAAATGAAGACCTGAAGATAACTGCTGGGCGTGATGTAAATATTCTTTCCGGTCGAAGTGAGGAAGAATCAACCCAATCGACTAAGAAAAGCGTTGCAGGTTTTGGGTTTAATTTTTCCGAAGATGAAATTAGTTTGTCGAGTGGTATTAAGATAACAGAACAAAAAGAAGAGTTCTCTGGTCTTTATAACGCACAGTCAAACCTTGCAGCTAATAAGAATGTAACAATTTCATCTGGAAGAAATGTAACCCAAATCTCATCAAATATAGCATCTGGTGAGAATGTTACAATCAGCGCGGGTGAAGATATTAGTATAGAAGCTGCGCATGATGTAGAAAAAATAGATTCTTATGTTCGTGATATTGAGGTCGGAGCAAAGCTAGCTGCAAAGCAAAGTGTAACTAGAGTAGCGCGTACTCTTGCAGACCTTCCTAATGCTCTACAGGCAGGTAAAGGCAATGCCGCAGCAGAAGCCGTTACAGCTGCAAGTGCCGCAATGGAGGCTTATTCAGCTCTTAGCTCTGCTATGACCAATACAGCCTCTATTTCGGCCACAGCGGGTGCCACTTATTCAGAAGCAAAACAGGAAAACACTTCAAAAGTTGCAATAGCATCAAGCATTAACTCAGGTAATAACATTAGTCTGACGGCTAATGATGATTTGTCTATTACCGGAGCCCAAATTCATGCCGCAAATGATGTCTCATTAACTGCCGGAGACGATGTTTTCGTTTCGTCAACAGAGAATACATATACTTCTTCTTTCAGCACATCCTTTGCCGATGCACGTGGAGGCATCGGTGCCAGTGTCGGTGCCGGTGGCGCTTCTATTGGTGTTACAGGTTCTGCTGCTGTTTCCCTTTCTGAAGGAAAAGGCAAAGTTGTTACTCCCGTGAATACTGGTGTAACGGCAGGTCAATCCCTTTCAGTAACTTCCGAAAAAGATACTACAATTCAAGGCGCGAATCTGAAAGGTTCAACTGTCGATATGAATGTCGGCGAAAACCTGACTGTACGTAGCGTCCAAGGAAAAACTAGTTCTAAGGGGTCGCAGCTTAGTGTCGGTGGTTCAGTCACCGTTGGCTATGGTGTGAGTGTCAGTGTTAATGCCGGTGTAGGAAGTAACAGTTCAAAATCAAAATGGGTAGACACTCAAACATCTATTGTCGGTGAAAAGAAAGTAGATATTTATACAGGGAAAAATACCCATGTTGAAGGTGCGGTTATTGCTGCTGAAAACGATAACCTAACGCTAAACACGGAAACACTTACTTTCGCTGACATAAAAGATTCCGATAAAGGGAAAGGCTTCAATGCAAATGTAAGTGCATCCACATCTTTTACTCCGAAAGCTGCTGATGCGAACGAGGCATCTACAAATCCGCAAGACCCCAACAATATCATTGATACAGCAACCATTTCCGGTGGCTATTCTTCGCACGATAAACGTCAGATTAACCGCGCAACAATTGGTGCGGGCACAATCATCATTCGCTCTGATCCCAATGCATCGCTTGATGGCTTAAATCGAAATTTAGCAAAAGCACAGGAGCTTACTAAGAACAGTGAAACTGTCGTTAAGGTCTACATTGATAGTGCGACGATTGCAGATATTGCAAGTGGCGGTAAGGAACTTACAAATAAAATTAAAAATCTGCATACAAAAATAACTGACTGCATAGCGGACTTAAAGGGTAAGGAAACTCTAACTCCCCAAGAACTTGAAGACTTTAAAGAAAAAGTTTCTAAGGATGCTGCTGAGATACTTGCAGTAAATAAAGGAGTAAACTCAGAGGAAGCTCGTAAGTCACTTTCAGATGCAGTTGGTGAAGAATATACAAAACTGCGAGATGAGGGGAAAAGCAATTCAGAAGCACTAGGCATAATCGGTTCACAGCTTAGCAGATTGAGTGATGTCGCAGATATAGTTGCTAAAGATGGCTTTGTGCTAACGTATACCGATGGCAAGCCTTACTTAGAGAATATAAAGAACCTACTAGCTGTTGTGGGAGTGGACGATGCTGTCCTGTTGGCAGGCGTAACATTGTTCACTGCAGGTACACTAAAAGTTATCAGTGAAAAATATCCTGAGGTTGCTGATGAATTGTCTAGAGGACTTGATGATGCTTGCAACCTAGCTGTGACAATGGGCGAAGCCGGTGCCGTAGCCTTAATTTCTACGTTTGTGAAGTTGTCTCCTATCTTTGCTGCCCAAAAGGGGCTGGCTGTATTGGAAACTGACTCTGGGGATGAAAAACTTTTTTACGTCGGCAATGCAAGAAGAGATCCAGTTACTGGTAAGTTGGAATACATTGAAGATAGAGGGACAGGGGAGTATTATAGAGTTGGCCAAAACGAAGACGGGACATCAGTTGTAAGTACGGGCGCACGTTACATCGAGACTGCCAACGGAATGGAGCCGGTTCCTGGATACTCCGGTAATGATGTGCCATCGTTACCTTCCGAGCATGACAATACTCCCCCTAGTGTTGATACTGGCACAGACGGTTACTCAGCAGAAGGTGGTGTTGACACTGGCCCATTAGTTACTCCAGATAATGGTTCAAGCTCTCCAATCGTCCACACCACTCCAGATCAAAGCGGTGAGATTGATGTTACAGCGCCAATGTTGGCAAAATTTACGAAGGGTTCAAATGATCGACCATATGGTCAAGAGCTACCTGTAACCTATGATCCACAGAAAGAAATTTGGACGACACCTGCTGGGTTAA